>JALYYX010000391.1 GCA_030946075.1 Bacteroidota bacterium
TAACACCGGAAAAGAAAATATTCAGCGGCGAAGTTTACGGAGTTCAACTTCCGGGCATTGACGGCTCATTTGAAGTATTGGAAAAACATGCTCCCTTGGTGAGTGCTTTAAGAGCTGGGAAACTTAAAATTTTAAAAGACAAATCTTCAACAACTCATTATATTATCCAAAGTGGTTTTGTTGAAGTAATAAATAATAAGACTACTGTGTTAGTGGAAGGCGCTACAGAAGAATAATTATGTTTTTAAAAATGTTTTAAACCTACAATTACTTGTGGGTTTTTTATTTTGTCATTTTATTTGCCGTTTTAATTGCAAACAACTCCAGGCCGTAAAAGGTATTAACAGCAGTAGTAAAAAGCTTAACCAAATTCCTGTGACATAAAATACAAGAAGAGTAATTGCTAACAGATAAATTGGATATAGGAAGAATAATAGTCCTACTACTATTGAATCGTAGTGATCATTAGCTCTGTTTTTAATCAATAAAATAACAGGGTAATATAGTGGTGTATGTAATAACCATCCAATTATAGCGGGGAGAAATAAAAATATTTTTTTTAGGATCGGTTGTGGTATGAAAAATATTTTTTTAATTTTTGTTTTATCATCTTTAGTTATCTCAATAACAAGATCTTTTAATTGCTGTTCCAGTTGTAAATTAAAATTTCCAATTGCTTTTCCGTCAGATAAATCTATCTTAATATCTTCCTTAAAAATTATTTCTCCAAAGTTTAAAATCACATTTTTACCAAAAAGTTTGAAAGAACTGTAATTAATGCCAAGGGGTAACACTTTCAATGGAATCCCTTGCTGCCATGCAGTTATAGCCAGCCTTGCTGTTCCTTTTTTTAAAGGGCGAAAGTGCCATTCGTTTTTACAAAGCCCTTCGCTAAAAATTAATACAATCCCGTTCTTTTTAAAAATATCAATGCATGCAGAAAAAGTTTTATAATTTTCTTCAAGATTTTCTGCGCCTTCGCTTATTCTGTAAACAGGCAGCATTTTTAAGGATATCAAAATTTTGGCATAAAAATTATTTGCAAAAGCATCTCCCCGTGCCAAAGAATAAATTGGCTTTTTAAACAGTGTTGCCAAAATAACAGCATCTAAAAACGAGTTAGGGTGATTGGCTGCAATCAAGAGTGGGCCTTTACTTTGTAGCAACTCCTTTTTATTAATAATTATTTTTCTGCAATAAAAATAAAGAGCAATCCTTGATGGAAGTTTTAAAAGATTGTAAAGCAAACTTTTTTTACGAAGGTCATCAATTAATAATAAATGATTTGGATATTAGCGCTAATTTAATTGTGGGTCAATCGGGAAATTGATCATCATTTCATATTCTCCGCCTAAATGTTTTAAGGAATCTTTCCAAATTTCTTCAGGCCTTTTATGAAAAATTAATTTTCGAATTGCCTCTACGGTTAACCAGCTTTTTTCTCTAAGCTCGCCATCTAACTGGCTTTCGCTCCATCCGCTGTATCCAATAAAAAATCTTATTTTATTCATATCAATATCGTTATTTTTTAGGTAGCTTATCAAACTTTCAAAATTTCCTCCCCAGTAAACACCTTCCAGTACTTCTTCACCACCGGGTATAAGATCCGGGTACTGATGCACAAAATGAATAGTATCTTTTTGAACAGGTCCGCCGGCATATACCGGAATTTTGTACCCTTCTAATTCAGGAATTAACTCATCAAGGGTTTTGGGATATTTTTTATTTAATACAAATCCAAAACTTCCTTCATCTTTATGCTCGCAAAGAAAAATTACAGTACGAATAAAATTGGGATCTTTTAAAAACGGATTGGCAATTAATAATGTGCCTTTTGCAGGTGAAATCATAATTCTAAATTATATTTATTTCATTGAAGTAGTATCTTGCTTCAAAAGTTTTTTTTCTTAAAAAATTTTAAAAATAATGCTTAGTTAAAATTCAGCTTATTTTCATTCATTTTTTATACAAGCAAATACAACGGCTAATTTTGTAATTACGCATGAAAAAATTATTTCCTGTTATATCGATTCTTATTTTCTTATCATTAATCGGGTTAATCTTTTTTCAATATCTATGGATAAAACAGGCTTTTAAAGATAAAGAACATCAATTTGAGGACCATTTTATAGATGTTACAGCAAGGGCAGCTATAGATCTTGTGGATGAGAAAGGAAATTTATCACCATTTGAAAATAAAAAAAACGGCGATAAATTTTCACCCTTAAATATTTTTCCTCCAATCATTACACATAAATTAAGTAAAGATGAAATAAGATCAACAATAAAAAATGCATTCGAAAAGCATAATCTTAAAAATGTACCTTTTGAATTTGCAGTTACAATAACATCAACACTTGAAATTGAAACTCAATCAGATAATTTTTCCGCCTTATCTGTTGATAGCATTAATAATAAACAAATTGTAATTCCTCTCGAATCGCCGGGTGGAAGCATGTCTGAAAATATTTCGCCTGAAGAACTCCTTGCAATTATAGTTCCTGATGTAAATAGTATAGTATTACGGCAATTATGGTGGATGATAGCCAGTGCTGTTTTATTTACAATACTTATATTTTGTGCATTTTTTATTACTTTAAAAGCATTGCTAAAACAAAAGAAATTAAGTGAAATAAAATCCGACTTCATAAATAATATGACGCATGAATTTAAAACTCCTCTTGCTACCATTTCCCTTGCGGTTGATGCTTTAAAAAATGAAAAAGTAATTAATGACAGAAACAAAATGGAATACTTTTCAGGAATTATTAAAGAAGAAAATAAACGAATGAATAAACAGGTGGAAACCATACTGCAGGCAGCTTTGCTGGATAAGCAACATATTCAATTGAATTTAAAAATGCTGCATGCAAACGACTTAATTAATTCAGCCGCTAATAATATAAAACTTCCTGTAGAGGAAAAACAAGGCAGGCTTGAGATAGAATTAAATGCAGAAAATGATTTGATTTTAGCAGATGAAGTCCACTTTACAAACCTTGTAAATAATTTGCTTGATAATTCAGTAAAATATTCAAAAGATAATTTAGTAATTAAACTTTGTACGCAGAATATCAATAATAATTTTCGTATTAAGATTGAAGACAATGGAATTGGAATGAACAAAGAAACGCTTCACCGCATTTTTGAAAAATTTTACCGTGCTCATACAGGAAATATTCATAATGTAAAAGGTTTTGGTCTTGGCTTAAGTTATGTAAAAACCATTGTAAATGCACACCACGGAAAAATAAAAGCTGAAAGCACTTTAGGAAAAGGAAGTTGTTTTATAATTGATATGCCTCAAAAAATTACCGTTACTGCAGAGGATTAAGTTATCGTTTTGATAATGGAACAACAAGCTTTAACCCACTCCAGATATCACTCACTGCACAAACTTTCACATCAACCAGATCATTTTGTAACGCATAATTTCTTATTGCATCTTCTGTAACATCGGTAGCAATTTTTGAACTTTTCTTTAGCCATGAAACCCAAATTACTGTTGTGGGCTTTATGTTCTTTCTAATTTTTTTAATTTCAGATTCATATTCAAATTTTGTTTTTACAAACAGATGAATAAAATCAGGTACTTCTTTTTGTTTACAAAATTTATCGGAAATATCTACTCCTAATAATTCAAAATAATTCTCAGGTTTATTTATCAGCAACACTTTCATTGTCTCTTTAATTCCTAATTTTTTTAATAGAGGAGTATCCGAATAAACTGCTGTCATTTAATAAAGCTACACTTCAGCATGTGTATGTGTATAAAAATTTTTTATACTATTTGTTGGTTAAGTGGGAAAAAGTGTTATTTTGTGGCAATAATTACCAAATTGCTCTAAACCCTTAGTAATGACTGGCTTTATTGGCGAATATGAATCAACATTAGATGTGAAAGGTCGTTTTCTTTTGCCTTCGGCCTTTAAGAAACAATTGCCTGAAGGTGGTGCAGAGCATTTTGTAATTAATCGCGGCTTTGAAAAATGTTTGAGTTTATACCCGATGAAAAGCTGGAAACCAATTTTTTCTGAGATAAGTGACCTGAATGACTTTGAACCTAAAGTCCGTCAATTCCGGCGTTATTTTTTAAATGGCGCAACACAGGTAGAACTGGATAGCGCAAACCGTTTACTCATTCCAAAAAATTTAATGGATTACGCAGGGTTGGAAAAAGATATCGTGTTGGTTTCAGCAGTAAATAAAATTGAGATCTGGGATAAAAATAAATACCAGCAGTTCTTTGAAACTTTTTCACCGGAGGCATTTAGCAATCTTGCTAAAGATGTTATGGCAGGTGATAAAAAAAATGAATTATAATTTATGCATCAGGGCATTTATCATGTGCCGGTAATGTTGCAGGAAGTTATAGAAGGGTTGAATATAAAACCTGAGGGAATATATGTTGACTGCACATTTGGCGGCGGTGGTCATAGTAAAGTTATTCTGGATAAATTAAATTCAAAAGGAAAATTAATTGCTTTCGATCAGGATGAAGATGCAAAAAAAAATCTTCCCGATGATAAACGAATAATTTTTGTTCCTCATAATTTTTTACATCTGCAACGGTTTCTTCGCCTGCATAAAATTGATTGGGTTGATGGAATATTAGCCGACCTCGGTGTTTCCAGCTATCAGTTTGATAAAGCTGAAAGGGGATTTTCTACCAGGTTTGATGCGCCATTAGATATGAGGATGGATCAACGCCAAACACTTACTGCTGCTAACATTTTAAAAAACTATTCAGAAGAAAAACTGCATAAAATTTTTGAAGAATATGGAGAAGTTACCAATTCAAAAACCTTAGCAAGAGCAATAGTGGAGAAAAGAAATACAACATCAATGCAAACTATTAATCAGTTTAAAAATGCTGTGCATCCGATAGTAAAAGGTAATCCCAATAAATATTTTGCTCAGGTTTTTCAGTCATTAAGAATTGAAGTAAACAATGAGTTTGAGGCTTTAAAAGAATTGCTTGGGCAAAGTATAAATGTTCTAAGGCACGGAGGCCGTATTGCTGTAATAACATTTCATTCTTTAGAAGACAGGATTGTAAAAAATTTTTTTAAAGATGGAAGTTTTGAAGAAAAGAAGGTTGATGAAGTGTACGGAACTAAAAATAAATCTCCATTCAATATCCTATCTAAAAAACCCATTATTCCTGGCCAAGAAGAAATCAAAAAAAACCCACGGGCAAGAAGTGCAAAACTTCGCATAGCAGAAAAAGTTTAGAAGAAAATAATAATGACAGAAAATAAAATAAGAAAAGAAAGATCATCCAATTCAAGAAAAGATTGGAGGAAATGGTTTTACTATAGATGGATTGTAAAAAACATTCCATTTTTTTTATTCGCCGCATTGTTAACCGTGCTCTACATAGCCAATGGGCATTACGCAGATAAAACCATAAGAAAAATAAATACAACAGCGAGACATCTGAAAGAAATGGAATATGAATTTAAAACCGTGAAGAGAGATGTGATTTTCAGAAGTAAAGAAAGTGAGTTGGCAAAAACGGTTGAGCCATTAGGTTTGAAAGAACTTATAGTACCGCCGATGAGACTGGTAGATACAGCAAAAAATTAAAACAATGTGTACAGACAAGGCATGCCTTGTCGCTAAACCGGGAAATTTGGATGTAAAAAAAGATATACTCTGGCGTGTTTATCTCTGCTTCATCGGCATAATTATGCTAAGCTTTATAGTTCTCGGAAGGGTAATTTATATTCAGCGCTTTCAGGGCAATTACTGGAGAAGTATGAGTGATAGCCTGCATTTAAAATATATGCCTATCAATGCAGAGCGTGGCAGCATCTACAGTGAAGATGGAAACATGCTCAGTACTTCAATACCTGTTTTCGATATTTATATTGACTTTGGAGCAAATGGTTTGCGTGAAAAAAATGGTAAACGATTTTATGAAAATATTGATTCGTTAAGTACTTCTTTAGCAAACCTATTTAATGATGTGCCAGCAGATGATTATAAAAAAGAATTATCAGTTGCCTATGAAAATGAAGACAGATATTATTTACTTAAAAGAAAAATATCTTTTGAACAATACAAACAGCTTCGTGATTTTGTTTTAGTAAAAGAAGGAAGAAATAAAAGCGGATTTATTGTTGATGTAAGAGATAGCCGTGTGAATCCCTACGTGCTTTTAGCAAACAGAACCATTGGTTTATCAAGGGGTGATACTAGTAAAAATGTTGGTCTTGAAAGAACATATGATAGCCTCCTGAAAGGCGAAACGGGTCAGCGTTTGATGCGATATATGGCCGGCGTATATGTACCCGTTGATGGTGCAGAGATAGAACCCGAAAATGGTAAAGACATCATTACAACCATTGATACTTACATGCAGGACGTTTCTGAAAATGCACTAATGAAAATGATGGTGCAAAATAATTCTGTGCATGGTACGTGCATTGTGATGGAAACAGCTACAGGAAAAATTAAGGCCATTGCAAATTTGGGTAAACGCCCTGATGGAACTTATCTTGAAGATTATAATTATGGTATTGCCAAAAAAACTGAGCCGGGTTCTATTTTTAAAGTAGCAACCTTATTATCTCTTTTAGAAGATAAATATATTGACACAAATTCTATTGTTGATTGCGAGGGTGGAAGAAAATCTTTTTACGGTTTAAACATTACTGACTCACATTTAGGCGCAGGAAGAGTTACCGTTAAACAGGCATTTGCAATGTCTTCTAATGTTGCATTTGCAAAACTTGCTGAAGAATATTATCATAATAACCCCCAGCAATTTTATGATCATTTACATCATTTAAGATTAGATACAGCAACAGGTGTTGATATTGTTGGCCAGGCTACACCTTTTATAAAAAAACCAGCGGGGAAATATTGGGGTGCTACTACACTTCCTTTTATGGCACATGGTTACGAAGAATTGGTAACCCCTTTGCACATGCTTATGGTGTACAATGCAATTGCAAATAATGGAAGAATGATGAAGCCATACCTGGTTAATTCGGTAAGAGATATGGGTGTTGAAATAAGATCGTTTTATCCAAAAGTTTTGGTAGAAAAAATTTGCAGCGATGAAACTTTGGGAAAATTAAAAGCCTGCATGCTTGATGTTGTTGAAAGTGAACATGGCACTGCACATAGTTTAAAAACAAATCTATATTCTTTTGGCGGAAAAACAGGAACTGCAGTTACCGCACTGGATAACCGGGGTTACAATAAAGGGAATAAAATTTATCAATCAGCATTCATAGGATTTTTTCCTTTTGATCATCCAAAATATACTATAGCGGTAATTATACAAAACAGTAATGAATCAAAACTTGCTTATGGCGGAGTTGTTTCCGGGCCTGTATTCCGTGAGGTTGCAGATAAAATGTATGCCACGAATGCCGTTAATCAATCCTTATTTCACACAGAGATAATTAATGATGCATCTGCCTATAATTATTACGGATTAAAAAATGATATTAATAAAATTCTTAGTGTTCTGCAAATACCTTATCTGGATTCTGCGGCCGCTGGCTATTGGAGAAGTATGAATATAACCAACAATAAAATAATTCTCAACACAATGAATAGTGCTGTAGCACAAACTTCAGTTATACCAAGCGTTAAAGGAATGGGATTAAAAGATGCGGTGTATATGCTGGAAAATTTTGGATTAAAAGTAATGGCTGGCGGTAAAGGAAAAGTTATGTATCAGTCAATACCCGAAGGAACAAATTTTACAAAAGGACAAACAATAAATATCCAGTTGAATTAATGGTTTTAGTAAAAGATATATTAAATAATATTAGCGTTAAATCCGAAAAGGGAAATATTAATGCAATAAATGATTTGCAGATAGATTCCAGGAAAGTAAGTGCCGGCACATGTTTCATTGCTGTTAAAGGAACAGCTGCTGATGGGCATAATTATATTCAGACTGCTATTTTAAATGGTGCATGTGTAATTGTTTGTGAACATATACCTGCAGAAATACAAGAAGAAATAATGTTTATTCTGGTTGAGAACAGTGCAATAGCTGGAGGTATTATGTCGCACAATTTTTATGGTCAACCTTCTAAAAAAATAAAATTAATTGGTGTTACCGGTACCAATGGAAAAACAACAATTGCTACCCTTCAGTTTAAATTATTTTCTGCGCTTGGTTATAAATGCGGATTAATAAGCACTGTACAAAATCAAATTGGAACTGAGGTAATACCTGCAACCCATACCACTCCTGATGCAATCGGATTAAATAAGCTTTTATCTGAAATGGTAAAAGCCGGATGTACACATGCTTTTATGGAAGTGAGTTCTCATGCCTTAGATCAGCATCGTGTTGCTGGCTTATCGTTTACCGGTGGATTATTTTCAAACATTACTCATGATCATTTGGATTATCATAAAACTTTTGATGCTTATATAAAAGCAAAGAAAAAATTCTTTGACGAATTACCCTCATCAGCATTTGCCATAAGTAATGCAGATGATAAACGCGGCGCAGTGATGTTGCAAAATACTTCAGCAAAAAAATATTTCTACAGCCTTAAAACGATGGCAGAATTTAAAGGGAAAATTTTAGAGAATAGTTTAACAGGCTTGTTGATGACTATTAATGATATTGAAATTCATTTCAAACTGATCGGAACATTTAATGCTTATAACCTTTTAGCAGTCTACGCTTCAGCGGTTTGCCTTGGAGAAGACAAACAAATTGTTTTACAGATATTAAGCAGCCTTACAGGGGCTGAAGGAAGATTTGATTATATGGTTTCGCCAAAACAAAAAGTGATTGGTATTGTTGATTATGCCCATACTCCCGATGCATTGCTTAATGTTTTGGCAACAATAAAAAATTTACGTCAGGGAGAAGAAAAAATCTTTACAGTAGTAGGTTGCGGTGGTGATAGAGATAAAACCAAGCGGCCAGTAATGGCTGAGGTGGCTTGCGAACACAGTGATAAAATATTTTTTACTTCTGATAATCCGCGTAATGAAGATGCCGAGCAAATAATAAAAGATATGGAGAGTGGTGTAAGCATTACATGCCGCAAAAAGTATATTTCAATAACGGATAGAAAAGAGGCGATCAAAACCGCCGTAAGTTTTTCTCAGCAGCAGGATATTGTTTTAGTAGCAGGTAAGGGACACGAAAAATACCAGGAAATAAAAGGTACGAAATATTCTTTTGATGATAAGGCTGTATTAAAAGAAATGTTTGAATTATTAGATAAGTAAATATCAAATGAAAGCTGATGAACATCACAACTACAAACTATAAACTATAAACAACAAACTAAATGTTGTATCACTTATTTAATTGGCTCACAAAAAATGGAATAAAATTTCCGGGCAGCGGGTTATTCCAGTTCATTACATTTCGTGTGTTAATGGCAGTGATCTTATCATTAACGATTGCAACAGTATTTGGTAAAAAAATAATTAACTATTTAAAAATAAAACAAATTGGAGAATCCGTTCGTGACCTTGGGTTGCAGGGCGAGAAACAAAAGACAGGCACACCAACTATGGGAGGAATAATACTCATACTTTCTATTCTTATACCAACTTTGCTGTTGGCAAATCTTAATAAAGTTTATATACGTCTTATGCTGCTGAGTACAGTGTGGCTGGGCATTATAGGCTTTATTGATGATTACTTAAAAATAAAAGCAAAGCGTATTGCAAAAGAAAAAGGCATTGATTATAAAAAAACAAATGCTGATGGTTTGGCGGGCAGATTTAAAATTTTTGGTCAGGTAATGCTGGGGGTAATAATTGGCGCAACACTTTATTTTAATCAAAACGTTGTTGTAAAAAGAGAGGTTGTTGCAACCACAACTGACACTGCAAAGCTCCAAAGAGGCGAAAGGAAAATAAAAGAAGATACAGTTTTTGCAGATGGAAAAATTCATCGCTTTGTTACGGTTAAAACTCCCATCACAACAATTCCCTTTGTAAAAACGCATGAGTTTAATTATGCAAAATTATTGCCTGCAAGCCTGGAAAAATATACTTACATATTATACATTCTTATTGTAATATTTATTGTAACGGCCGTTTCAAACGGAGCAAATATTACTGATGGCCTTGATGGTTTGGCAACAGGTGTAAGCGCAATAATAGGTTTAGGCCTTGGCGTATTTGTATTTGTTAGCGGCGATGTACACATTGCCGATTACCTAAACATAATGTACATACCAAACCTTAGTGAGCTGGCAATTTTTGTTGCCGCTTTTGTGGGGGCATGTGTTGGCTTTTTGTGGTACAATGCTTATCCGGCACAGGTTTTCATGGGTGACACAGGCAGTCTTGCTTTGGGTGGTATTATCGCATCGCTTGCTATTATTGTGCGTAAAGAATTATTGATACCAATATTTTGTTTTGTGTTTTTGGTGGAAAATTTAAGTGTAATGTGCCAGATAGGATATTTCAAATACACCAAAAGAAAATATGGCGAGGGCAGAAGAATTTTCTTAATGAGCCCACTGCATCATCATTATCAAATGCAGGGTTATCATGAAAGTAAAATAGCTGTAAGATTTTGGGTAATAACCATTCTGTCTGTGGTAACGGCAGTTGTAACATTAAAATTGAGATAATAAAAAATAGTGATTGAAAAACCATTTCCGGTTTTAAAATCTGATCCTTTGAAGAAGTGAGAAAATGTAAAATGAAACCAATATCTGTGAAGAATAATTGACCCGTTAAATTTTTAATACCAGTGAAGAGCCATTTTTAATGTAAAGAAAGAACTAACCCATTTATCATGAACAAACCACTACCGCAAGGTGCATACATTTCAGATGCAAAAATGCATTTAAAATGGAAACAGGAGGAAGTAAGAATGAGTATAGAAGATTTCGCAGTAAAAGAAAAACAGAATCAATGTAATACAATGGCAGCAGGGCTTACAGCAATTGTAATGGATATAAGAAAACAACAGATAAGAGATGCAGTGCAAACATTTGCAAGCCAGGAGCATCGTATGGAGCCTGTAGCAACAATTAAAGGAGTAGAATTTATTAATGACAGTAAAGCCACAAATGTAAACAGTACATGGTATGCTTTAGAAAATATGACACAGCCCACAATTTTAATTCTTGGCGGCATTGATAAAAACAATGATTATTCTTTTATAAAAGAACTGGTTAAGGAAAAAGTAAAAGCTATCGTATGTATGGGCGTTGATAACCGAAAAATTCATGAGGCATTTGGGAACGAAGTAGAATTGATTATAAATACAAGCAACGCTAAAGATGCAGTACAATCTGCTTTTCACTTTGCAAATAAAGGAGATGTAGTGTTACTCTCTCCTGCATGCGCAAGTTTTGATCTTTTTAAAAATTATGAAGATCGCGGACGACAATTTAAGAATGCAGTTAAGGAACTATGAGCAATACATCACAAATATTATCATCTGAAATTTCTTCTTTCGATACAGTACGAGGAAAATTTCTTAATCGTACTAAAGGAGATAAAGTGATTTGGGCAATAGTTATTTTATTAACACTTGTTAGCATCCTTGTTGTATACAGCAGCGTTGGTTCATTGGCCTACAAAATGAATAAGAGTACCGAAAGTTATTTGTTCAAGCAAATTGCTTTTATAGCACTGGGCGTACTTATTATATACTTTGCACACAGAGTGAACTACACCATATATTCCAGAGTGGCAACGATTTTATTCTTATTATCGATCCCACTCTTATTTTACACATTAAAGTTCGGAAGCAGCATTAATGAAGCAAACAGATGGATAAAATTGCCCGTTATCAACATGACGTTTCAAACCTCTGATCTTGCAAAACTTGCACTGTTTATGTACATAAGTAAACAACTTAGCCGTAAACAAAATGTAATAAAAGATTTTAGAAAGGGATTTCTTCCAATGATAATTCCTATAGCAATTATTTGTTTGCTTATCGCTCCTGCAAATCTTTCAACAGCATTATTAACAGGCGGCACAGGCCTTATGCTAATGTTTATCGGAAGGGTAAAAACAAGACATATTTTATTTGTTGTTGGCGCTGCATTAATACCACTTCTCTTTTTAGTTCTCGTTTCAAAAAGTTATTATAATAAAGAAACACATACCACAAAAGAATTACCATCAGTGCTGAGTTTTGGCAGAATGCCAACATGGATAAAACGTGTGCAGGATTTTATGTATGCTGATAAAACTGATGCATCGTACCAGGTTCAGCAGGCAAAAATTGCAATCGCAAAAGGCGGATGGTTCGGTAAAGGTCCTGGTAAAAGCGAACAACGGAATTTTCTCCCCCATCCTTACAGCGATTTTATTTATGCAATTATAATTGAAGAGTATGGATTGGTTGGCGGCGCAATAATCATGTTTATTTATTTATTGTTTTTATTCAGAAGCATTCGGTTGTTTCAAAGATGCCCGTATGCGTTTGGAGCTTTTTTGGCAGTGGCATTAAGTTTCACTTTGGTAATTCAGGCAATGGTAAACATGGCAGTTAATGTAAATATATTTCCTACTACAGGCGTCACTTTACCTCTTGTGAGCATGGGTGGCAGCAGTTTATGGTTTACCTGTTTTGCAATCGGAATTATTTTAAGTGTTGCGCGGAATGTACAGCAAATGGAAGGTGAAACTATAATGGCGGAAGATGATGAAAAAGAAGAAAATGAAAAAGATTATGTTACCAGCGTGGTTGCATAATTTAAACATCGTGAAGTTTATCCTCAGTTTATCGAAGGATCACTCACTTCAGCGTCAACAATGAATTAAACAAAAAAAAGAAATGAATATTCTCAATAAAATAAAAACATCAACCAGGTTTCCCCTTCAGGGGGAGGCGGGGATATGAAAACAGAAGATTACATAAAATCGCTTGGTGATACGCCTTTAAAACATTGCACAGGCTGCCGCATTATAATTGCCGGTGGAGGAACGGGTGGACATATTTTTCCTGCCATAGCAATAGCAAACGCATTAAGGGCCCGTGTACCTGAAATACAAATATTATTTGTTGGGGCTAAAGGAAAAATGGAAATGGAAAAAATTCCACAGGCCGGCTACAATATAGTAGGGCTGTACATTGCAGGTTACAACAGAAGTTCAATAGTTAAAAATGTGTTGTTACCATTTAAACTTGCAAAAAGCTTTGCACAGGTGAGGCAAATACTAAGTGATTTTAATCCTGATGCTGTAATTGGTGTTGGCGGTTATTCAAGTTTTCCTGTTTTAAGATTATCTCAAACAAGAGGCATTCCAACATTCATACATGAAAGCAATTCTTTACCCGGTAAAAGCAATATTATTTTAGGAAGAAGAGCAACAAAAATATTTGTAGCGTCCTATGGCATGGAGAAATATTTTCCAATTGAAAAAGTTCTTATGACGGGCAATCCTGTACGAAATATTTTTTCTCAAAATAAAATATCAAAAAAAGAGGCATTGGATTTTTTTGGATTAAAAGAAGAAATGAAAACAGTATTTGTAATGGGAGGCAGCCTCGGTGCAAAAAGCATTAATCATGTAATTGAAAATAATCTTGATTTTTTTACAGAAAATTATTTACAGCTTATTTGGCAAACAGGTAAAGAAGATGCATCCACAGCTGCCGGAGCCGAAGAGGAAAGGAATAACATCTGGACAAGCGCTTTTATTAATAATATGGAATATGCTTATGCAGCAGCAGATATAGTAGTATCAAGGGCAGGAGCTATGGCTATTGCGGAATTACAGGTGGTAGGTAAGCCTGTAATTTTTGTTCCCTATCCACATGCGGCAGAAGATCATCAGGCAGCAAATGCTAATGCATTGGTTTCACAAAATGCAGCTTTAATGATTGATGACAGCGAAGTGGAAAGTAAGCTTATGAAAACCATACTTAAATTAATTAATGACGAAAATAAAATGAATGAGATAAAAGAAAACATTGGCAACATGGCAAATACCAATGCTGATGAATTAATTGCTGATGAAATTTTGAAAACTATCAAATGAGATTGATATAAAAATATGCAGGAAAAAAGACGATACAACACTAAAAGAATTTTCGGTAATGTGCTCTGGGCATTATTAGGAATGGCCACAGTTGTATTGCTTGGCGCTGCAATAAGTTTAAAACATAACAAGCGTTGCAAAGGCATAATGATAAATATTAAGGGGGTGCAGAATAATTTTTTTATAAATAAAAATGAAGTGAATGATTTACTTGAAAAGATTAACGGTGGCGGCTTTCACGGGCAGGCAATCAGCTCAGTCAATATTTTAAAAATGGAAAGAGAGTTACAAAAAAGCCAATGGATAAAAAGCGCACTTTTATATTTTGATAATAATGAAATACTCAAAGTAAATATTTCTGAAAGAGAACCCATAGCAAGAATTTTCACAAATACAGGTACATCTTTTTATATTGATTCTGCAATTGAAAGGTTGCCATTAAGTGATAAATTTTCTGCCAGGGTTCCTGTATTTACAAATTTTTCTAATGCTATAATGCTTTATAAAGCTGACAGCAATTTACTTACAGACATAAAAAATATTAGCAATTACATTTTAAACAATCCATTTTGGATGGCGCAAATTGAACAGATTAATATTACTGATGATAAAACTTTTGAATTAATTCCTAAGGTCGGTAATCACATCATAGTTTTTGGCGGTGCTGAAAAATATGAACAAAAATTTGATCATCTTCTTGCTTTTTATAAAGAGGTAGAAACAAAAGTTGGGTGGAATACATACTCAAAAATAAATGTTCAGTATAAGGATCAGGTTGTGGCAGTAAAACGTGGTGCTGAAGACATTCTGCAGGATTCCTTAAGAGCAAAAATATTAATGCAAACATTGGTTGCTAATGCACAAAAAGCGGCGAATGACAGTACGAATAATATTCAGTTAGACCAAATACCTGATGATAATACTATTCCTTTAGCAACTCAAAAAGATGACTTGCCTAAAGTGCAGACTATAATATCAAAACCAATAACTATAACCCCTGATAAAACAATTCACCCATCCGCTGAAGGACCAAATCCTGCTCTTGATAAAAAATTAATTGCCCCGATCCCTGAAAAGAAAATCTCAACTCCCGGTGAAAAACCTTTCTGGTTAAGAATGCTGCATACCAGGCTCACTCCAACAAAAAAATTACTAATCAAAATCAAATCCACATCTTTTAAAAAACCAAATCCAATTCCGTTGAAAAGAACTTTTGTAAAAAAACCAATGATAACAAAGCCTGCAATAATAAAACCGGCAACAAACAAATCTGGAAATAAACCCGTTGTAAAACAGGTTACAAAGTCAAAAACACAAACCCCGCCAAATGATTATTAAAAAATACACACAACAAAAACACATACAACTATGAACAGCGAACAACCCATTATTGTCGGTCTGGACATTGGCACAACAAAGATTGCCGCAATTGCCGGACGTAAAAATGAATTTGGTAAACTTGAAATTCTCGGCTTCGGACGAGCCAACAGCAACGGTGTACAACACGGCATGGTGTTGAACATTGATCAAACAATTAAAGCCATACAAACCGCTTTAGAAAATTGTTATGCAAGCAATCCAACTTTACCAATAAGTGAAGTGTATGTGGGCATTGCAGG
>JALYYX010000399.1 GCA_030946075.1 Bacteroidota bacterium
TTTTTCCATTGGGAGAAGAAACAATTAATTTTTTGATGATTGGCAAATTCATTTCATCTAAATTCAATCCCAGCCTTTTAATAAAATCCCAGCTTTCTAAACTGATATATTCACCACATACTTTATGAAAAGGATATTTTTCTTTCTCAAATAAAATAACATTGTAACCTGCTTTTGCTAATTGTATTGAAAGGGTAAGACCTGCAAGCCCACCACCCACTATAGCTGCGTCATATAACTTATCATCATTCATTATATGCAATTATTAAATGCCTGAAGGCCCATTTCCATTGAATTGTATAATTTTTAATTCCTGCTTTATTAAGAATATTTTTCCATTCTCTTTTTCTAAATCCTCTTAAAACAGAAACAGGTGCATCATTTTTTACAAGGTATGATTTGGAAAAAATTTTTGTGGCAAATTTTATAAAATAATATGCTATTGGGTTTCGATGAAGATCATTGATAAAAAATCCGATAGAAGAATTTAGTTTCATCCAAAGCATCATATCAATTAATTCTTCATCAGTAAAGTGATGGCAAAAAAGTGAAGAGAAAATAATGTGAGGTTTATTATTTTTAAGATCAACCTTTTTATAATCGGAAACAATAAAATTTTTATTTGGTATTGCTTTATTTTTTGTAGCATAGGCAATGCAATCGCCATTTATATCAATTCCGGAAAGTGTAACATTAATATTTTTTTCAACACAATATCTGTAAATAGCATATAAGTTATCGCCCCCACCACAGCCAATTTCACATACAGATATTGTTTTTCTATCTTCTGATAATTTTTTAAATCCTTCAATTGTAATGGTATGGCCTCCCAAAAGTGTATTAATGAAATTCAGCTCTTTCATATTCTGCTGAATATCGGTAAATGGAATATCATCTCTATCTAATAATTCTTTCTGATATGAGCGCTTTCGAAAATCAATCATTAGATAAAATGAATGTTTCTAATGTGAGGCCGGGGCCAAACGCTGCGCCGAAAACATTTGAGCTTTTCTTTTTTGAAGTTTGTAGTTCTTCCATTATTTTTTTTAAAACAAATAATATTGTGGGAGAAGACATGTTGCCATAATTTTTTAAAACATCGTAAGAATGTTGCAGAGATTCAGCAGAGATATTAATACTTTTTTCTATTGCTGTTAATATTTTTTTACCACCGGGATGAACACACCAATGTGTAACATCTTTCTTTTTTATATAAGCATGTTGTAATGCATTTTGTGTAAGAGAATTAAAATCCTCTTCAATAAGATCTGGAATATATCCTGAAAGCGTCATTAAGAATCCTGATGAAGAAGGCTGCCAGCTCATATCTTTTTTTCCTTTGAATGCAACTTCAGAATAGAAATCTTTAATGTGCAAGCCTTGTAATTTATTTTCCTCATGCGTTACTAAAACCGCAGCTGATCCATCACCAAACAATAAACTTGATGCAATATTATCCATTGAATTTTCTTTCTGAAAATGCAATGTGCAAAGTTCCGTACAAACAATAAGCACCTTAGCTTTACTATCGGCATTGCAAAATGCATCTGCCAGTTTCAGCGCATGAATTGCCGCATAGCATCCCATAAAATTTACTGAAGTTCTGAAAATATTGTTGGGTAAATCCATCTCTTCCATTATCTGAAGATCGAGCCCCGGCGCACTCATGCCAGTACAGGTAACGGTTATTAAATGCGTTATTTCTTCCTTATTTATTTTATTTTCAATACATTTTTCAATGGCAGATACCGAAAGTTTTGGAGCAGTTTTATTGAACCATTTCATTCTTAATTCAAGATTTGGGAATGGCTCAAGATTTTCTGTTGCAGGATAAAATACCCAGTCATTAGCGGTCAATCCATAATCAGGCAATACCGAATATCTGGTGTTGATACCACTTTGATGATACAAAAATTTCATCTTCCTTTTATCAGCTTCATTCATTGCATAAACATTCTGCATAAAGGTTAAAATGTTTTCCTGCTCATGTTTGTATTGAGGAACTGCTGTGGCTATTGAAACTATCTTACTCACTTAAATTTAAAATTACTAAAGTTATAAAACCAAGATTGGTACATACTGATGCCCATAAATTCATCAGCATGGTATTTTTATAATTAGCCTCATCATTGTTATTTAAAACTTTGCGAAACCATATAAAGAAATATACGATCACCGGCAACATAAAGATTTGAAGAATAAAAAAGCGGTACAAATCTAAATTTAATGAAAACTGAAGGGCTAACATAGCAAATGCCATTACATATATTATGCCTGTAAAAACAAATGTGCCTTTGTATCCCAATTTATAACTGATCGTTTGCACACCATCTTTCAAATCATCTTCATGCTGGTAAATTTGCGTTAGCGGATAAAAACCACCAATTAGCAAGCTTGAAGCAATCATTGCTATTACAGAAACGTTTGTTGTATGATTAATTTCACTGCCATGATAAACAAGAAAAAATGTAACAGCGCCCTGAAAAATAATTACTGTGAGATAACCTATAACAGGATATTTTTTTAATCTTATTTTTCTATAGCTGTATGCCCGGGATGCAAGAATGTATAAAATAATTCCTATAACAAATATGGGAGTTATTAAAAAGCTAGTGGCAATCGCAAGCACATCCATCATCATGGTAACATAAAATAATTGTTTTGTTGGTTGTAAAGGATTTTTTATTCCGCCAATACTCCCTATGTCTCTATCCATATAGCTGTTATAACCATTGCTTGCAGGATATATTAATAGATGCAAGATGATGAATATAAAAACTGCATCACTCCAATTAATTTTATTTACCTGGCTCAGCGCAAACCAATAAACAGGCATTAGAAAAAATGAAAAATGAAATCGAAGAAGTTGTAAAGTGGAACGTAGCGATGTATTCACTTCTAAAAGTACTATTTTCTATGCCATAGAATGTAAGGCAACATTATTTCCTTCAGTATCCGTTATCAATGCCCAAAAACCAAGGTTTTGTTCTCCAGATATTTTTGTTTTTGGCTTTAGTACTATTCCGCCTGAAGATTCTACTCTATCCAAAATAATTTGTAAATCTTGTTGACAATTTAAATAAATTAAACTTCCTTCTTTTGATGGCTTATGCATTTCGCTTTTACAAATTGCCCCGCCGATTTTTCCATTTTCAAAATCATATAAAAAAAATCCCATTTTTGTATCACCCATCATATTCTCCGGCATTTGGTAATCAAAAATGGTTTCGTAAAATTTTTTACCTCTTTCAAAATCTGAAACAGAAATTTCAAACCAGTTGAGTGCATTGCCGAGTTGCATAAGATGATGCTTAGGAAATTAAAAATAGAACAAATATTGTTTAATATAAATTTGTGTATGCCTAAAATTTATCAATACTTGAATTTCAGCATTTATAT
>JALYYX010000416.1 GCA_030946075.1 Bacteroidota bacterium
AATGAGAATTGATAAACCAATGTTTTACCTGTTGTAATTGCTGTGAGGAAGGTTTTGCAACACCAATATTTAATTCTTTATAACACTGGCGGCTATCTGCGGAAATTATTTCTGTATTAAAATGCTGTGCTAATTTAATAGCGAGTGAAGTTTTGCCAACAGCAGTTGGACCAACAATTACTATGCAAGTCTTATTTTTCATTGCGGGCTTTTTAAGAGCCAACAAATTTTATATTTCTTCAGTTCCGGTATCTTCAGCTTCTTCTTCAGCCTCATCAGTTGCTGCTTCAGCCTCCTCTCCTTCCTCACCCATTGCGAGTAAAGCTTCCGCATTAAGATCATACTTTTCTTCAATCTCGGCAAGCTTTTCACTTATCACTCCTTTTGTTCCATATTGGCTTGGGCCTATTCCTTCTGTTCTTGCACAGGAAGGGTAACTTGTTTTAGCGTTTTCATCTTTATTTACGTTAATAAGTTCCACCATAAATGTCCAGTTCTTATTAAAATCGTACACATAGATAAATTTTTGATTGGTATCACGTATCTCGCTGCCAATTGTGGTTTCCTGCATTATCAATGGCGGAGCAGGATAAGTTTTATCATATTTTTCAAGAGTAATTTCTTTGCCTCTCTGCCATTTGTCGTTACTGCGGTAAAACGTTGCTTTGTGTTTGCTGTCAAACTCAAAACATTTTAATATTTCCTGGTGAAGATCAAAAAAGTTCTGTGTATGCCTGATAACAATATCCCGGTAAACACTGTCATCCTCTTCCCAATAAATTCTAAATCTTAAAATTGCCATATCACGAAATTAAGAAACATGATTGATTATTAATTATCTTTCACAATACCTATTTCTTCCGCTTTTTCCATCATAAACTTAAATGCCGCTTCATATTCATTTGGAATAACTCCATCAAGAATTGCTTCACGTATTGCAGTTTTAAGGTCACCTACTTTACGGCATGGAGATAAATTAAACTCTTTCATTATAACTTCACCGGTAATGGGTGGTTGCCAGTTTCGTATGTTATCTTTCTGTTCCACTTCAACCAAACGTTTACTTACTATTTCAAAGTTTTGCAGGTAGCGTTTTACTTTTAATTTATTTTTTGAAGTAATGTCTGCCCATTCTCCTGGCGGGTGTCCCCACCCGACATTTCTCAATTATAATTTATCAGCTAAGTGAGTAAGTATTTTAAATTTGTCTTGTCCGGCTTCATAAAATTTTGCTGATGAAAACCTATATTCTGAAGGCTCCTTACAACAATTGCCAATGTGGTTGCAATGGATTATAATGCATATAATCTAACTTTTCACCTGCCATCTTTTTATCTGTAATTAATATCGCTAACGGGTCTCTTTGCCAAAATAAATAAGTCCGGTCTTTCTGATCTGTCACATATTCGGTAAGGTTGTTTGGAACCGGTTTTAATTTTTTTAAAAACATGTGTCCTGTGAATTTTACAAAACTTTCTTTAGGCGATTCTTTACCATTTCATCTGTCTTCAGTAAAAGTTTCCAGTCTTTAATTACCGATGTCCAGAAATACATTTCATTTAATAATTGATGACTTTTTCTCTCACCTGAATATTTAAAGGCATTTAGCATATAAATTAAGATAATATTAATTCAGTAATGTCGGATGAGGACACCCGCCAGATAGAAGGACTTAAAAAGTAATAAAATATTTTTTAGGTAATAACAAAATGAAATTGAAATTTTTAAAAAGAAATACTACATTTATGTTATCAATCTCTTGCTCTTGATAATTGTAATAAGCCGATATCCAACTTTACAAACAACACTCTCAAATCGCAAATAAAGACTTCTTTTTATTGCTAAAATATGCATTATGAAAAAAGTTTTTTTATTATTTTTTTGTTTGCCATTTCAAACGTTTGCGCAAAAATCAGAAATAAATAATCAGGTAAGTTTATCTGTTCCTATAATATGGAATAACACTACCATATTTAATATTTATAGCGGTGCAAGAGCAAAAAATATTTCGGGAACCGCCATTAGCTATGGTATCAATATTAATTACTCAAAAAATATTTTCAAAGACATCTTTCTAAAAGCCGGTATTGGTTATTTTAACCAAAACTTCGGGATAATTAGACCATTTTATTTTAATGGAGATACTTCTACCAAAGTACAGTATAATACAAAAAGGTACACTTATGGAAATATTAATTGGTTGATAGGAGTTGGCTATACACTTCATATGGGCAAATATTTATTAACTACAAGTGCAGTATTTAATGAATTATATTCCATACGACAGACGTATATTCCTACAGGGCATTCAGTTGGTTCTCCATTTAGAAATTATCAGATTGAAACCAATTCATTTTTGTTTGGTCAATTTCTTAATTTAAATGCAGGTGCATACAAAAAAATAAGTAAAAAGGTTTCGATAGGCGCAGACTTAGTGGTAACTACATACACAAAATGGAGGAAGGATAAGATATTTGCAGAAGATGAAAGCGAATTTTATTCCTCAAAATTTTGCATAGGAACAAACCTTTCCTTTATATATAACCTCCCCCATTAAAACTAATCTTATGCGTTTACAAAAATATTTATTGCTTTTATCAACATTATGTTTTTATTATTTCGCCCCAGGAAATTTTGCCATCATGGTTCAATTTACTGATTATTGCGGAAATTCAGCAATCTCTGAAAAACAAGGAACAGCAGTAGATGATGGATGTAGTGGCAGTAATACTACCACAAGCGCTCATTATAACTTATCCATTTTCCCTAATACGGCACATAATAATTTAATTATTACGATTCCAAAAAATATTGATGTAAGGCAAACTATCATTAAATTTTATGATATGTATGGACGCATTGTTAAACAAATAACAAATACTAAAAACTATAATGATATATCTATTTCTAATTTCAAATCAGGTGTTTATTTAGTAAAAATATTTGATGGAAATAAAGAGATTATGACTAAAAAAATAATTAAGAATTAGCTATTGGAAATTTTTAATAAAAGGCGATGGTTATTCTGTCGCCTTTTATTTTATTATTTTACTATCCCAATTTCCCTGGCTTTCTTAATCATAAAATTATAGGCAGCATTGTATTCATTGGGTATCACGCCATCCAATATCCCTTCACGAATAGCATCTTTAATTTCTCCTACTTTTCTTCCCGGGGATAAATTAAACTCTTTCATTATAACTTCACCGGTTATTGGTGGTTGCCAGTTTCGCATTTTATCTTTCTCTTCCACTTCTGCCAAGCGCTTGCTTACCATCTCAAAATTCTGCAGGTAGCGTTTTACTTTTAATTTATTTTTTGAAGTAATGTCTGCCCTGCATAAAGTCATTAAAGCATCAATATCTTCACCTGCATCAAAAAGCAATCGTCTTATTGCCGAATCGGTTATGTTTTCTTTTGTAAGACTGATTGGTCTCAAATGCAGCTCCACCATCTTTTTTACAAATTTCATTTTTTCATTTTGCGGAAGTTTTAGTTGATTAAAAATTTTAGGAATCATTCTTCCTCCAATTACCTCATGCCCGTGAAACGTCCACCCATGGCCTTCTTCAAACTTTTTTGTTTTAGGTTTTGCAATGTCGTGCAGTATAGCAGCCCACCGTAACCACAGATCATTAGTATGCTCACAAATATTATCCAGTACCTGCAGCGTGTGATAAAAATTGTCTTTATGTCCCTTGCCATCAATGTATTCAGCGCCGGCAAGTTCCACCATCTGCGGAAAAATAATTTTTAATACCCCTGATGTAAATAATAATTTAAAACCAACAGAAGGCACATTACTCATAATAATCTTTTTGAGTTCATCAGTAATTCTTTCTGCACTTACTATCTTTATCCTATCTGCATTTTCAGCAATTGCATTAAAAGTTTTTTCCTCAATGGTAAAGTGTAATTGCGCGGCAAAACGAATGGCTCTCATCATTCGTAAAGGGTCATCACTAAAAGTTATTTCAGGAGTTAAAGGTGTTTTAATAATTTTATTTTGCAGATCCCTTATGCCATTAAAAGGATC
>JALYYX010000318.1 GCA_030946075.1 Bacteroidota bacterium
CGGAGCAAAATTTACAGCTTACACTTTCATTCGGTTGAATGGTGCCATAAAATTTTTATTCCACGACTGGCTCTATAAAAATTTTCCGGACAGGGCAGATAAGGTTTGGCATTTAATAGAAGGCAGTCATGATGGAAAAGTAAATGACAGCCGCTGGGGTGTTCGCATGCGTGGCGAAGGAAACATTGCTGAGATGGTTCGTCAGCAATATAAAAAATATGGAAAACTGTATGGCATGAATGAAGATAGATGGGAATTAGATACAACAAATTTTAGAAGGCCAGGGGCACAGGGGAAGTTATTTTGAGATATAATTATTACTTTGTATTTCTAATATAAATTCTATGGCACAACAAAAGTTTTCTCCAATAATCTATGTAGAAGATGACGGATTAATCATCCCGGAAGTTGGAAAGTGGGGTGAAAGGAAGTATAGTTTAGTTGGCAATTATTCTGAAATTTTCACAACTGGTATGAGAAATAAATGGGGTAAGCTGGTGTATATAGATTTATTTGCAGGAAGTGGATATGCAAGAATAAAAGACAATAATAAAATTATTAAATCCTCAGCGCTTATAGCGTTATCAACTACTCATAAATTTGATAAATATATTTTTTGTGAAGAAAATGAGGAGAAGCTTAAAGCACTAAAAAACAGAGTTGATAAAGAATATAGCAACTTAGATGTTGAGTATATAGTTGGTGATTCTAATAGGAATGTCGATAAAATAATTTCTTTAATTCCAAAAACAAATTGCTTAAGATTTTGTTTCGTTGACCCCTTTTCTCTAAACCTGGAATTTGAAACGATTGAAAAGCTTTCAAAAATTGGGAAAATTGATTTTTTGATTTTGCTTGCTTTACCAATGGATGCAAACAGGAATTTTATTTATTATATTAAAGAGAACAGTACTAAAATTGAAAAGTTTATTAAAGATCATAATTGGCGAAAACCATTTGAAGCTGGTGAAATGACACCAAGTAATTTCATGAAATTTTTATCAGACAAATACGATTCAAATATGAAAGCTTTAGGATATGAAGAGCCAGTTGATAAACATTTAGTAAAAATTGATATCAAAAATATACCATTATACTATTTGGCTTTTTATTCTAAAAATCCAAGAGGAAATGATTTTTTCAAAAAAGTAGAAAAACCTATATCACCTCAACAAAAACTTTTTTAATTATGGCACAATCAAGTATAGAATGGACAGAAATGACCTGGAACCCAACTACGGGCTGCGATAAGGTTTCTGCAGGTTGCAAATATTGTTATGCGGAAGTAATGACAAAGCGTTTACATGCTATGGGCATAGATAAATATAAAGATGGATTTAAAGTAAGAGTTCATGAAGATGCACTGAACATTCCGTATTCATGGAAAGGTTCAAAAGTTGTTTTTGTAAATTCTATGAGTGATCTTTTTCATCCTGAAGTTCCACTTGAATTTATTCAGAAAGTTTTTGAGGTAATGAATAATACCCCACAACACACTTACCAAGTATTGACCAAGAGAGCAGAAAGATTATTTGAACTGCATGATAAATTAAACTGGACAAACAATATTTGGATGGGAGTATCAGTTGAGAATGAAAAAGTAAAAAACAGAATTGATTTTTTAAGAGAAACAAATGCAAAGACAAAATTTCTTTCCTGTGAACCTTTAATTGGTGCGTTATCCAATATGGATCTTAAAAAAATAGATTGGGTAATTGTTGGCGGCGAGAGTGGAAAAAAATCAAGACCTATGGAAGAATTATGGGTCTGGGATATTAAAGATCAATGCAGAGAGCAGGAAGTTGCTTTCTTCTTTAAACAATGGGGCGGTGTAAATAAAAAGAAAACAGGAAGAGAGTTAGCAGGTATGACTTACGATGAAATGCCAATGGCCGCAGTAATTAATTAGTATTGCTTCTCACAAAAATTTATAAGCCTACATTTTCTGCATTTAAAAGATGCATAAGAATATGCAAGTACAATAGACATAACCAAAAAACTTTATATTTACTCCCCTTAATAATTTCATGCAAACAGTAGCTGAAGACATAAAGAAAGTTTTTCTTTCTTATAAAAATATACCTGTTAAATCGGTTGAAAAATTACCGCAATCTGGCGGCGATCGTGTCTATTTCAGAATAAAAACAAAAGATGGAAATTATATTGCTACATACAATGAAAATATAAAGGAAAATAATACCTTCTTAAAATTCACTGAGCATTTTAAAAAAAGCGAGGCACCTGTACCGGAAATTTTTAAGGTAAATGAAGAACGTACAATGTATGTACAGCAAGACTTTGGAAATGATTCATTACTTACACATCTTGAATTGCACGGACACACTCCTTTTGTTTATAGCCTGTTTCAAAAAAGTTTAAAAAAGCTTGCATGGCTGCAAATAGTTGGGCATAATGGTTTGGATTATGAGTGGTGCATTACCTCAAAAGAATTTGGTAAGCAGGCCATCATAAGCGACTTGTTGTATTTTAAATATTATTTTCTTGATACACTTAAAATTCCGTACGATAAAGAATTACTGATAGATGATTTTGAAGCGCTGGGAACTTATTTGGCAAGAGTGGAACATAGATATTTTATGTTTCGTGATTTTCAGAGCAGAAACATCATGGTTAAAAATAAAGAGGTTTATTTTATAGATTACCAGGGGGGAATGCATGGCGCTTTGCAATATGACGTTGCTTCTTTGTTATGGCAGGCAAAAGCCGAATTACCTGATGACTGGAAAAC
>JALYYX010000023.1 GCA_030946075.1 Bacteroidota bacterium
TTTCCGTTCTTATCTTTTTTGTAGCGGCTGTATTTCGGATTTACAGGAATAAGATTGTTGGGATCATTTTCATAATCATACACCTGGGCGGTTTTAAATCTTACTTCATCAACACCAACTTCTTTAGCCAATTTTTTTATATCATCTATCTGGTGTTCGTTTGGTTTTACAACAAGAAACTGGAAAAAAACAAAAGGCTTTTTACTTTTTAATTCCTTTTTCCACTTAACAATATTTTTTGCGCCTTCAATTACTTTATCAAGGTTTCCACCCACACGATATTTCTGATAAGCATCTTGTGTAGTTCCATCAATAGAAATTATCAATCTATCCAATCCGCTCTCAACTGTTTTTTTTGCTACCTCGTCTGTTAGATAATGTGCATTGGTAGATGTGGCCGTGTAAATTTTTTTATCAGCAGCATACTTTACCATATCTAAAAACTCCCGGTTTAAAAATGGCTCGCCCTGGAAATAAAAAATGAGGTACAAAATATCTTTATGAATATCATCTATAGTTTGCCTGAAAAAATCTTTTTTCAACATTCCGGTTGGCCGGGTGAATGCTCTTAAACCACTCGGGCATTCAGGGCAACGCAGATTACAGGATGTTGTTGGCTCAAATGAAATAGAAATTGGATAACCCCATTGAATAGGTTTTTTTAATAACCTGCCGGCATGAAAACTTGTATAAACTTTAGTTGCATTCCAAAGCCTGCGGATGCTAAGTTTGCTTAAAAAATTCAGACTATCATTAAGGTTAATCTGCGGCATGGTGTAAAGATAAGCCTAATGCACAATCTCACGTTTTTGAAATGCGGATAAATTGCTAAAGTGTTTCTGCAGAAATGGTTTTGTCTGCATTTTCTGAAACATACGTTTTTTCTACCGTTTCGGGCTTAAAGAGCATTTTATTTTTCAGGAACTTATCATAGTTCTCAAAAACTACATTAAGCGCAATAAAGTTCATAACATAATTCCTGGTTTCAGTTGGCAAATATTTTTTTATATCCCAAAAATCAGCATTAGGATTTCCGCTTTTTTTCATTGCCTGCCACACTTTGCCTACGCCACAATTATAGGAAGCAACCATCAACAGCAAATCATTGTTTAAATTTTTGCACCTGTCACGTAAATATTTGGCAGCAGCTATCGTTGATTTGCTCAAATTTTTACGATCATCTTTATCTTTTAATTTTGGATTCGTTTCCTTTTCATTAGCAATGTGTAATCCATATTCCTTTGCAGCATCATCCATAATTTGCCAGTAGCCCACTGCCCCAACGGGAGAAATAGCGTTGGCATTAAATCCTGATTCAAGTGCTATTAAAATTTTTAGTTCCTGAGGTAAATGATTGTGTTTTAATATAGCAGCAATTTTTGGAAAGAATTTTTTACCTTTTTGATAAGTATGAATAAGATATTCCCTCTTCTTAATACTGTAATTTTTTACATATTCAATCGATTCTTCAATATTATTTTGGAGGCTTAAGGGATATACAACATTCGCTGCAATAACTGAGGTTATTTTTGCAGTTGAAGGTATATCGCTAATGTTATTTGCTAATAGTGTAGTGTCTCTTAATGCTGCATCAGCCGATAATCCCGGACTTATAGTAAATACAATAAATACGCCACACAATATTTTAGATAAGATGTTGTTCATTAAATTAGCTCCTTTATTTTTTCAACTTTGGCAGATAAATTCCGGAAAAGCAATAACGCCAATGTATTAAATTATATTGCTCTTTTTATTTGAAATTAAAGCCCGGTTGATGATTAAAAATTAACGGGGTGCAAAGGTAGCCCTGCATTATTTGTAACAGGTGTAAATTGAGTTAAAAAGCAGTTAAACAGTCTTATGAAATTATTCCTTTTTGCATGTTTGTTAATGTTTTCAAAAGTATTTGCCCAGTCTGCTACCGATTATTGTAAGCAAACAACGGACATTGCTTTAATGGAAAGACTAAATCATGAAAGATTGATGAATGCTGATAAAGCAACAGGGGCCTCAAACAATTTTGATGTAAAATATTATCGTTGTGAATGGGAAGTAGATCC
>JALYYX010000050.1 GCA_030946075.1 Bacteroidota bacterium
AGAATATGAAAAACAATGGATAGATTAATTTAATACGCTGGCATCTTTTTCTATTTCAATATCTTTTTCTTCTTTTATTTTATTCCACCCGCCCAAAACATTTCTAAGATTATGGTAGCCCTGTCTCTTAATAAGAGAAGATGCAATTACACTTCTGTATCCTCCTGCACAATGAACATACAGATTCTGATCGTCTTCAAAATTTGCTATTTGCGCCACATCGTTCATTTCTGATAACGGCAAATGAACTGCATTTTTTATATGCCCATCTCCAAATTCTGTTTCTCTTCTTACGTCCAGCACAATTAGTTTGGGGTCATGTTTTATATCAAGGGCAAGTTCATCAGCCTCCACATCAATCACCAAATCAAATTTTTCGCCGGCATTTTTCCATGCATTAAAACCGCCTTCTAAATACCCTTCTACCTTATCAAAACCCACTCTTGCCAGGCGCACAACCGTTTCCTCTTCTTTGCCCGGTTCGGTTACTAAAATTATCCGTTGATGAAAAGGAAGTAATGTACCTGCCCATTCTGCAAATCGTCCCTCAAGCCCTATAAATATTGAACCCGGAACAAAGCCCAGAGTAAATTCTGTAGCTTTTCTTGTATCCAAAACCATTACATCCTCATTTATTTTCTTTTTAAAATCTTCAATACTTAATGAACTAAGGGCTTTAGTTTTCACAGCGGCAAGACTATCGTATCCTTCTTTATTAATTTTTGCATTTATGGCAAAGTAAACCGGGGCCGCATTTAATCCTGTTGTAACAGCTTTAATAAATTCTTCCCTTGATTGTGATTGTAGTGCATAATTATTTTTCTTTTGTTCACCAATGGTACTAAAAGTATCAGGCCCTAAATTTTTGCCACAACTGCTGCCGGGCCCATGCGCAGGATAAACAATTATATCATCCTGTAAAGGCAATATTTTGTTTTGAATTGTATCATACATAATGGAGGCTAATTCTTCTGTTGTCATTTCTCCGCTGCTTAAATCGGGGCGGCCCACATCGCCTACAAACAAAGTATCACCGGTAAAAATGCAATAAGGTTTTTTATTTTCATCTTTTAACAGATAACAGGTAGACTCTAAAGTATGCCCTGGTGTATGAATTGTTTCTAAGGAAATATTCCCTATGGAAAAAGTTTCTCCATCTTTTGCAACATGCACCGGAAAATTTGTTTCTGTTCCGGGCCCATAAATAATGGTTGCTCCTGTTTGTTTGCTCAAATCTAAATGACCGCTAACAAAATCAGCATGAAAATGGGTTTCAAAAATATATTTTATAACAGCATTTTTTTCTTTAGCCAGTTGAATATATTCATCAATATCTCTGAGCGGATCAACCACCGCCGCTTCACCATTGCTTTCAATAAAGTAAGCAGCTTCACTTAAACAACCTGTATATATTTGTTTTACATACATATAAAAAAAATATTAAATAATTTTTAAATGATATATTTTTAACCAGTGTCACAAAAAATATGGTTACAAAGATAAGATAATAAAAAAGGGATGTATAAAAACGCATCCCTTGTAAAATTTAATAAATAATATAAAATTAATTTACCAGATCTTTTACAAATTGTTCAATAGCATCTATCCGATGTTTATTTATGGTATAGTAAATAAATTTCCCTTCTCTTTTTGTAGTAACAATGCCAGCCTTGCGCAGAATAGCGAGGTGTTGAGATGCTACAGATTGCTCAAGCCTGAGCTTAACATATATTTCAGTAACTGTAAGCTTTTCATTTTCATGAATAAGTTTAATAAGCTGCTGACGAAGTTTATGATTTAAAGATCGTAAAACCAAAGCGGCTTTTTTGATATTATGATAATCAATGCCAAGGGTGTTCAAACGCTCATTGTCCTGCTCCTGATTGGCTGTACTACGATCAGGCTCTGGAAATAACATAAAAAATTATTTTGATTTACAGTATTAAGTTCTGCAAAGATAATGAAGTGTAAAGGGATGTTTAAGGCGGAAATAGTTTTAAAAAAAGTTTGTCCTAAACAGTTATGATGAAGTTTTTGATGCAATAGTATAAAATTCTTTTATATATAATGGAGATGCGTATGTTACATCTGCGAAATTTTTTTCTTTATAATTTTTATAAGAAAGTTTTACAATTGCCCCGGAGCTAATTTCAATATCTATAAATAATGCATTATCATGCTGCTGGTAGCTCCTTAATTTTAGTGAACCATTCCCTAAGAAATAAATTTTACTATTTTCAATAAAACTTTTTAAAGTTTCCTTACTTAAAATTAGGGCGCAGGGTTTAATAATTTCCTTCAAATCATAAGTATAGATTGCGGTATAAACTTCTGTTCTCCTGGCATCAATCATAGGGCAATACAAAGATTCTTTATCATCAATCTTAAAAATTGCCGAGAGCGCCATTACTTCCAAGGTATTAATTGTTATCAGGGGAATATTTAAAGCATAGCACAAACCTTTAGCACTAGCCATGCCAACACGCAGGCCTGTATATGAGCCGGGGCCTGAAGTAACAGCAACTGCATTTAGGTCTTTAATATTTAATCCGGCTTCCTTTAATATTTTTTTAATTGCAGGCTGTAAAAATGAGGCATGATCTTTTTGATTGCTGTTTGTAAAAGAACTTACAACTCTATTTTCTTCAGAGATCGCTACTGTAGCGGTTTCTGTGGCCGTATCGATATTTAATATTAATGGCATTAATTGTTTAATTCAGTTTCCATTTCGGGTGCCATGTTGTACCTATTATCTGTTTTGCTTAGCTTTTCTAAAAGTGCGTAGCTCTTTTTTAATCCTATTTTTTCACTCCATTCAAAAGGCCCGTAGGGATAATTTGTTCCTAATTTCATAGCAATATCAATTTCATTTTTTGTGCTCACTTTTTCCCCTAAAGCAAAATATGCTTCATTAATTATCATAGATATAATTCTTGCGGAAACTAAACCGGGTTCGTCATTAACCATTAAATATTTCCACTCTAATTCTTTAAAAATTTTATCAGCCATTTCTATATTATTAGTAGCTATTTCCCATGTTTCTCTTTTTAAAAATGTATTCCAGCCATTTATTCTTATAAAGTTTTTGGGTAAATTCAATTCTTTTAAAGTATCTATTGTAGAATTAAAAAAAACAGGAATGGTATTAATGGTTGCCAATTCGGTTTTATCAACTTCTTCACTTAAAATAAAGAGAGCATCTGCCAAAGCATGATTTACAATGCCTGAAAAATTTTCTGCAAATATTATTTCTGTCCCTGTAATGGTTTTTTTTGTAATAAATTCTTCTTTTTGATCTTCCTCTGCCAACACAATTATTTGCATGTACGAAACTTTATGTAAAAATAGGTTTGTTAGTTGATGGAAAGTTTTGCAATTTTATCCCTCCCTAATAAAAAAAATATGAGTAAAGAAATAATTAATACTGAGAAAGCTCCTGCGCCAATTGGCCCATACAGCCAGGCAATTCTGGCTGGTAATATGCTTTTTATTTCTGGTCAGGTGGCTTTAAAACCCGGAACAGGCGAATTAGCAAATGCTGATATTATTGAAGAAACTCATCAGGTAATGAAAAATTTAAAATCAATTTTATCCGAAGCTGCAATGGGATTTAATAATGTTGTGAAAACAACTATTTTTTTAAGTGATATGAATTTGTTTGGCCAGGTAAATGAAATTTACGGTAAGTATTTTGACAGTGATTTTCCTGCCCGGGAAACGGTTGCTGTAAAGGGTTTGCCAAAAAATGCCAATGTAGAGATAAGCATGATTGCGGCCGGTAAAAAATAAAATAAAAAGTATTGAAGAGACTTGTAATAATAACATCAAAAGCACATAATTATTTAACTTCCACTCTGCAGCAACGAGGATATGCGATCCTGCATTCCGAAAAAATTAATTACGATGAACTGTCAGTAATAATAAACCAGGCAGAAGGATTGGTGGTTACAACAAGATTAAAAATTGATAAGGATATTTTAGATAAAGCCATAAAATTGAAATGGTTGGGCAGGTTAGGCAGCGGAATGGAATTAATTGATGTTGCCTATGCTGAGAGCAAAGGAATAAAATGTGTAAGCAGTCCTGAAGGCAATCGTAATGCAGTAGCGGAGCATGTTTTAGGTATGTTGCTAAATTTAACCAATAAAATTACCTGCAGCGTTGAAGAGGTGAAAAATAATAAATGGATAAGAGATGCTAATAAAGGCACGGAGCTAAATGGTAAAACAATTGGCATAATTGGGTATGGAAATACCGGCAGCGCTTTTGCAAAATTGCTCGCCCCATTCGATGTTACTGTACTTGCTTACGATAAATACAAATATGGTTTCAGTGGTGGTTATATTAAAGAAGCTAACCTTGAGCAGCTATGTAAATATTCTGATGTAATAAGTTTTCATGTTCCTTTTAGTAGCGAAACTCTCTACATGGCAGGCAAAGCTTTTTTTGATTCACTAGAAAAGCAACCCTTTTTTATAAATACGAGTCGTGGAAAAATCACTGATACCGCAGCACTCATTGATGCCCTGCAAAATGAAAAAATTGCCGGTGCAGCGTTGGATGTTTTGGAAAATGAAGATTTTGGAACCTATACACTGCTTGAGAATAACCAGCTCGACTGGCTTTTGCTGCAACCGAATGTAATAATTACTCCACATAT
>JALYYX010000083.1 GCA_030946075.1 Bacteroidota bacterium
ATTTCAGTGATCTTCATTATAGCACTGATTTCTGCACTATTCCCAAGTGCTGACGGAGCAATTACAGCATTAACATCATCTTTTTGTATTGATATTTTAGGTTTAAAAAGAAGAGAGGATTGGGATGAGGCACAAAAGAAAAAAATAAGACAAAGAATTCATCTTACCGTTGCATTTATTTTTCTTGTATTTGTTATGGTATTTAAATGGGTGAATAGCCCTAGTATGATAGGTGTTATATTAAAAGTTGCAGCATATACCTACGGGCCATTGTTAGGTTTATTTTCGTTCGGAATACTAACAACAAGAAAAGTAATTGACAAATTTGTTCCTGTAGTTTGTGTGCTGTCTCCAATCATTTGTTTTTTTCTTGATAAATATCAAAAAGATATTTTTGGTAATTATCAAATAGGGTTGGAATTACTTATTATCAATGGCCTTCTTACCTTTATTGGCTTGTATATCATTTCAAAACCAATTGTAATTTCTCCAGAAGTAAAGTCCATATTGCACGATGGAAATAATCAACAAAACAGCTGAGGAATACGCTGAAAAATTTTCATCTTACGAAGATGAATTACTAGCCGGGATCGCATCTTATACCAATCAACATCCACATGCGCAAATGCTTAGCGGGCAAGTTCAGGGGAAAATTCTGGACATGATAAGCTGTATGGTTAAACCAAAAAGAATTTTAGAAATAGGAACATTTACAGGTTACAGTGCCTTATGTCTTGCTAAAGGTTTGCAGCAGGATGGTATCCTGTACACCATTGAATTACGAGAAGAAGATGCACAAACTGCACAGGCTTTTTTTAGCAAATCTTTTCATAATAATAAAATAATTTTACTTACAGGTAATGCATTGAATATTATACCTACACTGCATGAAACATGGGATATAGTTTTTATTGATGCGGACAAAATTGGTTACATTGATTATTACGAATTAACTTTGCCCCGCGTAAAAAAGAATGGTTTAATAATAGCCGATAATGTATTATTTCATGGTGAAGTTTTAGAAGAAAATATCAAAGGCAAAAATGCAAAAGCAATTCATGCATTTAACCAACATGTTGCTAATGACAAAAGAGTGGAGCAGGTAATGCTAACTGTAAGAGATGGATTATTTTTGATAAGAAAACTGTAACCCTGAATAAACCTTAACCCAGTAATAATATGAAAAAACTTTTTTTAGGCGGCATCGCATTATTTATTTTCTCAGCGGTATTTTCTCAAAATATTACAGTACAACAATATATTTTACTGCATAAAGACTTTGCCATACGTGAGATGAAACGAATGGGAGTGCCCGCTGCTATTACACTTGCGCAGGGATTGCTTGAAACAGAAAATGGGAATAGCGATCTGGTAAAAAAATCAAATAATCATTTTGGTATTAAATGCAAAAGCAGCTGGACTGCTGAAGGTGTTAGCCATGATGATGATGCACCGGGCGAATGTTTTCGCACTTATAAAGATGCTGAAGGATCGTACAGAGATCACTCAAATTATTTGCGGGGAACTGATCGCTATGCGTTTTTATTTAAACTTGATCCCAAAGATTATAAAGGATGGGCCTATGGATTAAAAAAAGCAGGGTATGCAACTAACCCGAGATATCCTGATATTCTTATAAAAAATATTGAAGACAATAATCTTCAGCAATACACTTTGGTTGCTGCTAATGAAGTTCCTTTTTTTGATGCTTCAAGGTATCAAAATGATCCTGAAGAAAAAGCTTTTAATGAAATAACTAAAGGTAAAGGCGGTGCAAACGCGCCTGTAAATAATTTTACAGAAACGTCACCAAAAGAAAAATTAACTATAAACGGCAGCAAAGCTATTTATGAAACAAAAGGAAGATCGTTACTTGCCATTGCTTCAGAAAATAATATTAATCTTAATAAACTTTTAGAATATAATGATCTGCAAAAAGATGGTTTGCTGCAGGAAGATCAATATATTTTTCTTGAGAAAAAATTAAAAGAAGGGGATAGAGGTTTTTACATTGTTCAAAAAGATGAAACACTTTATGATGTTGCGCAAAAGAACGGTATTCGATTGCAAAACCTTTTTGAATACAATAATTTAAAAGGCGATGAGAATATTTCAGCAGGAAATAAATTAAATTTAAAACCTTCAGTAAAAGACCCGTCTATTACCATAAACAACAAGCCTGCTGTAGCTTTTGTTGTTCCACAAATAAAAACATATCAGGTTCAGCCAAAAGAAGGATTGTATACTGTGGCAAGAAAATACGGAGTTACTGTTGCTCAGTTAAAAGAATGGAATAACTTACCGGATGATAATTTAAAAGTTGGACAACAACTTATCGTTTCAAAATAATTTATGGAACTTATCACGGTTCATGATAAACAGTTTAAGCCTTTCATTTCCGCACAGCAAATTGAGGAGCAAATAAAAAGAGTTGCTTCCGAGATAAACCGTGATTATGCCGGCCGAAAGCCTTTGTTTATTGCCATACTTAATGGCGCTTTTATGTTTGCTGCAGATCTTTTTAAAGAGATAGATATAGAAACAGAAATCTGTTTTATAAAACTTGCTTCTTATAAAGGAATAAAATCATCAGGCCAGGTAATAACAGCAATCGGTTTAGATGTTGATCTTGTAGGAAGAGAAATAATTATCCTGGAAGATATTGTAGACACTGGAAACACATTAACAAAATTTTTACCGCAAATAAATCATCATCATCCTGCTTCACTAAAAATTGCTGCACTTTTGCATAAGCCTGATGCCATGGTACACCCTATAAAAATTGATTACCTTGGATTTACAGTTCCCAATAAATTTTTATTGGGATACGGATTGGATTATGATGGCCTTGGCAGAAACATAAAAGAAATATATCAACTGGTATAATGGCTGCAGGCAATTTGTTCATCTAATTCTTATATTAATGAAGTGTAATTTTAATATTACATGTAATAACCAACGATTGCAAAAGCATTTACTATCAACTATTTTTTTTATATGCTTTTTTAATACATCAGCACAATATTATATAAGAGGAGAAGTGAAGGATGAAAAAAATCAGACTCTTCAAAATGTAAAAATCTATTTGCACTCCAGCCACTTACTTTTTTATAGCGGCACTACAGGTGGCTTTGGAATCCCAACTTCATATTTGTATGATTCACTCACATTTAATGCAGATGGATATGAGCCAAAATCAGTAAGAGTTAAATCAGATGTTTACCAGGAAATATCTTTAAAAATGTCTTTTGTAAAAGTCAATCTTCAAAAACAAAAACTTGCTTCGCTTACAGAGGACTTGAATAAAAATACTGACAATGGATTATTTGGAAATGAATCTTACAGCAGTCTTATTGAAAATGATTTTATAAAAGCATACAAATATCCGGCTACAGCTTTTTCTTTACGTGTAGATAAGGCATCTTACAGTAATATCAGGCGTTTCATAAATCAAAAAACTACAGTGCCGCCAGATGCAGTAAGAATAGAGGAAATGCTCAACTACTTTAATTTTAATTATAAAGAACCTGAAAAAAACGATGTATTTAAAATAGAATCGCAGTTAACCTCTTGCCCGTGGAATGCGGAACACGAACTTTTATTTATAAATGTAAATGCTAAAAAATTAAATATTGATACTATACCTGCGAGCAACTTTGTTTTTCTTATTGATGTATCAGGGAGTATGGATCTTCCCAACCGTCTTCCGCTTTTAAAAGCATCGTTTCAGCTTCTTGTAAAAAATTTAAGAGATAAGGATACAATATCAATTGTAACTTATGGCGGCACAGTGGGTGTATGGTTACAACCAACGAGCGGAGCAGAAAAACAAAAAATAATTAAGGCAATTGAAGAGCTAACTGCATTTGGTGATACACCGGGAGAGGCGGGAATAAGAGCGGCATACAGGCTTGCAAAAAGTTCTTTCATTAAAGGAGGCAATAACCGAATCATTCTTGCCACTGACGGTGATTTTAATGTAGGGCAAAGCACTGAAAAAGAATTGGAAGAACTTATTTTAAAAGAGCGTCAGTCGGGCATTTACCTTACCTGCCTTGGTGTTGGTATGGGCAATTACAAAGATTCAAAAATTGAAACGCTCGCAAAAAAAGGAAATGGAAATTTTGCATATTTAGATGATATAAAAGAAGGAGAAAAAGTTTTGGTGAAGGAGCTTACACAAACGCTTTATACAGTTGCAAACGATGTATTTTTAAATGTGCAGTTTAATGCTGATATGGTTAATGAATACAGGCTGATAGGATACGATAACAAAAAAAACCTTCTATCAGATTCAGCCAATACTTTAGAAGGTGGAGAAATAGGTTCAGGCAATGGTATTACAGCAATATTTGAAATTATACCTACCGAAGAAGGCTTATATGGTGATGTTTTTAAAGATGATATTGCTACTATAAAACTTAATTATCGTTTGCCTGACGAGAGAATTGCAAAAAGTGATGAATATGTTTGTATTAATAATTATAAAGAGTTTGAGGAGATAAATAATGATTTAAAATTTGCTTCATCAATTGCCATGTTTGGGTTGGTATTGCATTCTTCAAAATATGCATCGCACATTTCGTGGAATGAAATTGCAAGGATAGCAGTGGCATCTAAAAACCCCGATGATTATTTACAAAATGAATTTATTGGGTTGATTGATAAAGCCAAAAAAATATATTCAAAAAAGAAAAAGAAAAATAAAAATGAGAAGTGATCTTTAATTAAAAGTTTCTCTTATTTTTTCCCAGAAAGATTTATCATTTTTATCAGGGTGCGGCTGAAAGTTAGTGCTGGCCTGCATTTTCTCCAGCGTATGTTTTTCTTCTGCAGATACATGTTGCGGCGTCCATACATTTACATGAATCAATTGATCGCCTCTTTCATAACTGTTTATTGCCGGGAAACCTTTACCTTTTAAACGAAATATTTTACCGCTTTGCGTACCTGGTGGAACTTTAATTTTGGCTCTTCCATCAATTGTAGGCACTTCTATCTGCGTGCCAAATACTGCATCAGGGAATGATATATAAAGATCATAAGCCACATTTAAACCTTCTCTTTGCAGGTGCTCATGTTCTTCTTCTTCTATTAAAATAATTAAATCGCCTGCAGGGCCGCCGCGTTCACCAATATTTCCTTTACCGCTCATGCTTAGCTGCATACCATCCTGTACTCCGGCAGGTATATCAAGTGTAACAGTTTCTTCACCATATACTCTTCCCTCACCTTTACAGGCTGTACATTTATTTGTAATTGTTGTGCCTTCTCCATTGCAAGCAGGGCATGTAGTAACCGTTTGCATTTGCCCTAAAAAAGTATTTTGAACCCTTCTTACCTGGCCATTACCACCGCATGTTCCACAGGTTTGAAGGCTACCTTTATCTTTTGCACCTGAGCCATTGCAGGTGCTGCAGCTAACATATTTTTTTACCTTAACTGTTTTAGTAATTCCCTTTGCTATTTCTTCAAAATTTACTTTTATTTTTATGCGAAGGTTATTACCTCTTGTGCCTTTTGTTCTTCCGCCTCTGCTTCTTCCGCCGCCAAAAAAATTACCAAACATATCATCACCAAAAATATCCCCAAACTGGCTGAAGATATCTTCTGTATTCATTCCATGTCCTCCTCTTCCCGGCCCGAAAGCATTGTGTCCAAAACGATCGTATTGCGCTCTCTTATCTTCATCACTTAATATCTCATAAGCTTCTGCAGCCTCTTTAAATTTATCTTCAGCTGATTTATCTCCGGGATTTCTATCCGGGTGAAACTGCATTGCAACTTTTCGGTATGCTTTTTTTATCTCATCAACAGATGCATTTTTGCTCACTCCCAATATTTCGTAAAAATCTCTTTTTGCCATTCTATTACTGTTAATTTTGGTTTATTTTCCTACCACAACTTTAGCAAACCGGATAAGTTTATCATTTAAATAATATCCTTTTACAATTTCATCAATAACTTTCCCTTTTTTTATATCATCATCTACCGGTACTTCCGCAATGGCCTCATGTTTATGAACATCAAAGTCTGTATCAATACTATCCATTGCTTTTAATCCTTTAGCTTGAAGTGTATTTCTGAGTTTATTAAATATAAGCTGTACGCCTTCTTTTATCTGTTCAATATTATCATTGGAATTCAATTGTTTTTCTGCCCTGTCGCAATCATCTAAAACTTCCAGCATTGAAGTGATAACTTCTTTGCCCGCAGTTTGCATTAACTCTACCCTTTCTTTTGCATTACGCCTTTTGAAATTATCAAATTCAGCAAACAATCGAACATACTTATCCTTCTGAATTTCCAGTTCCTGGGATAATTTTGTTAATTCGTTTTCTTCGGCTGAAGGTTCATTTATATCAGAATTTTTTGCCTCAAGTTCAGAAGCATTCATTTCATTTATTGAGGTATCTTCTGAATTTTCTTTTTCTGTGTTTGACCCACGGTATTTATTCTTTTCCATAATTTTAAATTGGCTGCAAAGTTAGGTTAGTCAAACATTTTGCCAATAAGAATTATTAGACAAATTGACACAAGAGCAATAAATTAAAAGTTTATTTAACAACCTGGAATTTGCCGGACTCAATTATTTTTCCGGTCCTGTCGCGAAGTTGGTAGATGTAAACGCCTCTGTAAAAATCAGTAAGAGAAATATTGATTTTTTGGGCAGCGGTTTGTGAATCAAAAACTTTTTTACCAATAAAATTATATATCTGTAAAGAAGATGATTTATCAATTCCTTTGGGAAATTCAAAGTTTATTATGCTTACTGCAGGGTTTGGATAAAAACGGATAATTTTTGCAGAAGGATCACCTGCAAGAGATGTTTTACTCTGGGCAAAGCTGCCGGAGGAAAAAACAACAATAAAAATAATTATGTAATAAATTTTTTTCAATATTGTAAAATTAGAATTTTTATTCAAAAAAAGCAACATTAAACTTTGTAAAACGTAAAAGTAAGCTGCCGTTACTAAAAATTCCTCTTAAATAACGCTATAAAACCTTATTAATTGCACTGGGCTAATGCTTTTTCTATAGCTGCAAAATCAGGTATTTCGCTTGCATTTTCCAGAACTTCAACATAGCGGATCATTCCTTCTTTGTCAATTACAAATGCACTTCGTTTGCCTACGCCTTTCATTTCAAATCCAAAAACGGGATATAAAGAATCATACATTTCTGAAACTTCTTTATTAAAATCACTTAATAAAGTAAAATTTAAACGCTGATCTTCCTTGTATTTCGCCAGCGTATAAAGTGAATCCACAGAAATACCAAGCACTTCTGCATTTGCATTATTATATAAACTTATATTGTCTCTAACACTGCATAATTCTTTTGTACAAGTTCCTGTAAAGGCAAGGGGGAAAAATAACAATAAAACATTTTTACCCCTAAAATCACTAAGCGAAACCTTTCTTTTATCTGAAGAATATAAACTAAACTCCGGTGCCTTTGTTCCAATTTCAATTTTCATTTGCTCCTTTTATTTTCAAATATAGAACACAATCTATAATGCTTTGTATTGGTTTATGTATACTATATTTTATTTTCAGTCGTTTTTTTATCTTAAAGTTTTATGCGAAGATTATTCTTATATCTGCCCCTCTTTTTATTACTAATTTGTTCCTGTAATAATCCTATGAGCAGGACTTATAATCCTGGGAGTTATGAAGAGGACATGCAGGCTATAAGAGAAAGTAATAAAATTGATGTTGAAGATGTTGAACTATTGAACAAATATATTCTTGTGTCAAAATTTGCAGGTAATGATTTGCAGGGAAAAAGCTATGATGATATTCTTGATAAAATAAAAACTATAAGAAAAACAACCGGCCAACAAAATGAACAATTAAAATCGGAACGGGATGTACAAAGAGAAAGATCAAGTTCTATTGTAACTGTTAGTTTGGTTGACAAAAGCTTTACAAAGGTTAATAATAAAGATTGCCTAGTTTATTCTGTAAGTTTTAAAAATATTTCTGATAAAAATATTAAGATGATTGTAGGGAGTATAAGCATTAATAATCTTTTGGATAAAGAAATTAAAAAAATTGATATTGTTTTTGATGAAAACCTGAAGGCAAATGCAACTGTGAAAAAAATATATACGGTTAGTTATAACCATGCGGATGAAAACGATAAACGTATTCGTACCAAAGATCTTGCAACCGTAAGAGTTGAATGGAATCCTGAAAAAATTATTTTTGAGAATGGGCAATTAGCTGAATAATTACCATACTTCATAGGCCAATGCTTCTTTGTTCTTTTTATTATTTTTTTGTTTGTTACTTAGCAAAACAAATGCTGTTGCTGCTGCGGCTATTACAGCCAAAGATTTTATTGCCAGCGATCTTTTATTAATATTATTTTCAGGAACGTATAGAACTCCGGTTGCATCTGAAACAGCCGGCTCATCAACATATCTTCCTGAAGAGGGAACAGCAAGTTCATAAAATCGTTCCGATAATTTATGCAGCATTCTCCTCACTTCTTTTCCTTCCATTGGTTTGCCATGGCCTGTAGCAACAATTTCAGGCTCCAGTTTCATTAGATCTTTAACTGACTGCCGGGCAAGTGCCCAATCTGAAGTTAAATACTTTGGCGGACCACTTATGGCTTTTAATTGAAACATCACAGAAATTACAGATTCAGATTTTGTGGTTACAAAAGCATCGCCTGCTATTATCACGCCATCGCTTTCTCTGTATAAACTTATATGCCCGGGAGTATGGCCGGGAGTATGTAAAAATTTCCATTCGGGCAAGCCCGGAACACCACCATTTTCAGCCAAAACATTTACATGATTCCAGATATTAATGGGGCCTGTGGGATATGCCCAGGCCATCAGCGACATTAATCCTCCGCCAACTGATGGATCAGTAGGCGGGTAAGAAGATTTGCCGGTGAGATAAGGTATTTCAAGATAATGTGCATACACGGGTACATTCCATTCTTCAGCCAATTTTTGTAAAGATCCAACATGATCAAAATGGCCGTGGGTAAGAATTATAGCGGAGGGCTTTGCATCGCCTCCAAAAAGCTGCTGTGCCATTTTTTTAATTTTAGGCGCAGACCATTTCAGGCCGGCATCTATCAAAACCCAGTTTCCGTCAAAAGGGTTTAATACCATATAAATATTTACAAAAACATCTTTCATTCCCCAAACCCCTGGGGCAACTGTAAAAAAATTAGTGTGAGTTTTCTTTTGGTAGTTTATTTCATTTTCGCTGCTCATAATAAATGGTTGTAACAGATGAGAAAAAGATTAGTTGCAATTCCTAAATAGCAATATAAAATCATGCCATACCTATTGGCTTTAAAGTTGCTGACATAAAAATTTAAGAATAAAATTTATGACCAAAAGGCTTATCGGTTGCTCGGGATTTCATTATAAACACCGGAAGGGAATTTTTTATGCCGAAATTTACCACAAAATAAATGGGTTCGATTTTTATTGCCAACATTTTAATACACTTGAACTTAATGTTACATTTTACAGGAGAAAACAAGCACGTACTTATAAAAAAATCAACTTTAAAAAAAATAATAAATGAAATTGAATCCTCAGGAAAAACTAAAAAAGCTTTCATCTATCATTTAGAAAATATTTATCGGTAAAATAAATTCCCACCTATTTGTACCTGTACCTCCAAATAAATCTTTGTCCAGTAAATAGCTATAACGGAATCCAAAAGTTATTGGTGCCTCATTCCACCATTTGGTATCAAAAAAAATTTCTGCACCTGTGGACCGGAAATCAGCTGAAAAAGATTTTCCATTAGTAAAAAAATCATTTACGTGAGTATCATCATAAAATAAATTTGTTCTTACCCGTGAAAAATAAACAATGCTTGCAAAGCCTGCATCAGGGTAAAATAAAGGCAAATGATAATTTGCTCCCCACTTTATCATCTCATATAAATTCTCTGCAATGTATCCTCTTGAAAATGGAAATCCGCTGGAAAAATTAAGCTTGCCAATGGTATCTTTTTTGAGATAAGCAGCATTAAAAAGCAGGCTATGAGTTTTTAAAAATCCTGGTAAATAAATATTAGCGTTGACAACAAATTGTGATCCTTTAAAATTGGTTATTGCTCTTTTATAATTAAGAGATAAGGCTTGCGCAAAATGAGGATAAATCTGCTGTTTCGCCCTTTGTATTTGATTGCTTATACTAAAAAAGTTATTCAGATAACTGTAGGAAACAGTGCCAAAAGTGTCTTTATATGAGCCTTGAAAGTGTGATGAATTATAAACGTAATTTGTTCCAATATTTAAATGTGTAATGGATCTTCCTTTGGTAAGATTAAGTGGAACATTAATACCGGCATTGGGCTCAAGCTCGTTGAAAAATATTGTTTTGCCACGATATCTCCCTCTCCGGTCAATTGTATAATTTATACCTGCGGATAAATATGGAAACAATGCTCCGTAAATAAAATTTAGCCCTGTTTTTTTATATCGTTCTGTGCGGTTGTAAGTAAATGATAATTGAGATTGCAAGGTGTTTAAAATATTTTCACTAACCAGTGTAAGTGTATAATTCGGATCATCAAAATAAGGTTCAAGACTATGAAAATTTATTAACCCGAATGATTTATGATATGTAGATACTGGGTAATCATTCCCGGAAACTTTACCAAGAAGATTTGCATTGGTTTTATTAAGCGCACTAATTCCAAAGTCAGAAAGATTATCACCGAACTTACTCGTAATTTCATTCCATTGTAATTGATTTTTATTTACCTGCTGCAGTTTAAAGCCATTTGCAGTAAAGGTTGTCCAAATAATTTTATCATTATTTACTGATGGTTGATAATGCCCGAGTCCGTTTGTAATATTTGCTTGTAGCTCAAATATTTTTTTATTATTTAATGTAACAGCAAAAAGTTTATCTTCTTTATCCTGTTCTGCAGAAAAATAAATGGTATCATGTAAAACAGTAGTTAAGCCAATTATATTATACGAAAACGGGGTAAGATATTCTGCAGAACCTGAGTTCATATTTATGAGGGCAAGAGACATTTTGCCTGAAGTATTTCTTACTGCAGAAATAATTTTATCGTCATAAAATTTAGGATAAGTATAAAATAAATTATCAGGATTAGGAATGGAAGAAAATATTTTTCCATCAGCAACATTTAATAAATGCAAAGTAGATTTTCCGTTGGGAGAAACATGCACTGCAACAACACGATTAGTTTCTTCATTTATATCAGGTGAGAAATATTTTGAATGATTGGTGATAGAATGTTGTGTGCCTGTTGCTACATCTAATATTTGCAAATCACTGTAATCTCTGTATCCCCAGCGGGTATCAGGTCTGTAAGATGCATAAACAATTTTTCCATTTTTATAAGAAAAGAAGTTGTCAATGGCCACATCCCGTACTCTTATTTTTTTCTCATTGTTTTCATTGCGAATAATGAATAGGGGAATTTGTTTGTAACCTGATTTAATATAAATAATTGAGTTATCGTTTGCAAAAGCCGGATATTCTTCGCTGATAAATTCTTTATTAGGTAATGTCTTCATTTCATTAGCGGCGTTCTTTGTTCCTAAAATATTTTTAAAATAATTCAATGCATCATTTCTGAATTCAACATAATTTTTGCCTGAATATTTTTGAATTGCTTTTTGAAAAGGATAAAATAATCCTTTGAAAGATGCTGCATCATGTGTAACATTTTTCCAAAAACTATCTCCATATTTTTCTCTTCCATAAGCAACTAATAAATACCCTAATGAATAATGGTCAGGTACAAAATCTTTGTAAGATCCATTACGCAATTTCATCCAGCTATAATTTTTATTGGTATTCCATAGCGATCGGTACGGATTAAAAAAATACGCTAATCTTCCCCGTCCCTGCCGGCTTACATTGGTTTCATTAAACACTGCATCGCCTTCAAAAAACCAGTTTGGTATTGCCGCACTATTGGCAAGTGCCTGTCCTTCTTCACCAAATAAAGTATGCAACAGCTTAGATAAGCCAACATCAAAATTATTATACTGCTGTACGTGACGGAATTCATGAATGGCCAATTGATCTGTCCATGGCAGGCTACCTAACTCAAAACTATTTTGTAATGGAGTTAAAAAAAATTCGCTGCGATAAGGTCCCAGCCCTACATACGCATTTGATATTGTTGTTTGATTTTGTAATACTAAATTTATTTTTTTTGATCTGTTGCCAATAGTGTTTTGTGTAGAAGTGTTTAAAAATGAAAAAACATTCGCAATTCTTATTGCAGAAGAATCGAGCTGCTGTGGGAAAATAATTCTTGATTCATTTGTATTTACCTGTTTCCATTTTATGGAGGGAGGATTGCCGCCAAATTGCTGTGCACTTGCATTAAAAAAAATACACAATAAAAAATAAAAAATATAATTTTTACCCTGCTGCATGTACAGTTTTAAAATGAAGTTATGACTTATTGATAATCAGATTTACGAAAAAGAATTAAGGTAAGATGTATTTTTCAGGCTTAAAAATCTCCGAAAGAATTGATTTGTATTTTTTACACACAATTTTATTTAAAGAAATAAGTTTTACTTTTATATTCCAAAGAAAAGCATGAATAAAATCCATTCTTTAAAACTTAGCGTATTATTACTTTTGACTCTTTCATTTTCCCTTGTTTCATGCCTTAAAAAAGATGCATTAGCACCCAACACGGGCAATTTATTAGAGCAGTATTTTGAAACAAATGTCCTTAATCAAAATTTTATAATAAATTTTGCAACGAATAATGGAGTTGATTTAACCTCCAATTATAATGGCTACATATTTAAATTATTAAAAACAGATTACTATCATGGCCCACTACAGGTAACCAAAGGTTCAACAGTTTACACCGGTACCTGGAGCAGCAATGATGATTATAGTAAGCTTGTAATAGGGTTACCATCTACACCTCAGGAATTTATTTTTATTACCAGAGAATGGCGGTTTACAAAAAAACAATTGCCGCAATTAGAATTAGCCCCCTGGGGAAATAACGATCCTGTAGTATTACATATGCTTCGGCAATAATTTTTTTAAAATTATTTCTACTCTACTACAATTTTTCTTTAGTTTTTCAGTTATTAATAAGTGAATGGGGTAAACTCAAACACAAATCCAACTATCATAAAAACCAAGCAATCCAATGGTAGTCCGTAAAGCAGCAATCTGCAAATGGCTTCTATTTTTTATTTTTTTGTGCCAGGGATTTATTTCCCGGTCGCAATTGGCAGCAAATTTTTCTGCGACCCCGGTTTCCGGTTGTGCGCCGCTTCTCGTAAATTTTACTGATCTCTCTACAGGCAACCCTACTTCATGGAAATGGGATTTGGGAAACGGAACCATTTCATATTTAAAAAACCCGGCAGTAACTTACTTTGCTCCGGGGCAATACAATATAAAATTGATTGCTACGAATGCAAGCGGTTCCAATGAAATTATAAAAAGTCAATTCATAACTGTATATGCTGTACCATCAGTAATTTTTGTTGGTACACCGCTTATGGGTTGTTTCCCTTTGCCTGTTCAATTTACTGATCAAAGCTTACCCGGCAATGGAACTATTACTACCAGAGAATGGGATTTTGGTGACGGTAATCTTTCCGGTG
>JALYYX010000107.1 GCA_030946075.1 Bacteroidota bacterium
GCCATAATGAATGAGCTTGAAAAAAATCGGGATGTAATTTTATTTATTGATGAAATTCATACCATTGTTGGCGCGGGGGGTGCAAGCGGTTCTTTGGATGCTTCAAATATTTTTAAACCAGCTTTGGCAAGAGGCGAACTGCAATGCATTGGCGCTTCTACTTTGGACGAATACAGAATGTATATTGAAAAAGATGGAGCGTTAGATCGTCGTTTTCAAAAGGTGATTGTAGAGCAGCCGAGTGTTGAAGAAACCATACAAATTCTTACAAACATAAAAAGCAAGTATGAAGATTATCACAATGTAACTTATTCTGATGTTGCAATTGATGCTTGTGTAAAACTGAGTGACCGTTACATGACTGACAGGTTATTGCCTGATAAAGCAATTGATGTTTTGGATGAAGTGGGAGCAAGAGTTCACTTAAAAAATATTAATGTTCCTGAAGAAGTGATCGGGCTTGAGAAAAAGATTGATGACATCAAACTTGAAAAAAATAAGGTTGTAAAAAGTCAGCGCTTTGAAGAAGCTGCATCTTTACGTGATACAGAAAAGAGATTGCAGGAACAATTAGAAAAACCAAAGGCAGATTGGGAGGAAGAAAGCAAACACAAGCGTTTCCCGATTGATGAAGAAGCCATTGCAGAAGTGGTTAGTATGATGACGGGCATCCCGGTAAAAAGGATGGTGCAGGCAGAAACAGAAAAGCTGCGCAGAATGGCTACAGACCTTACCGGAGCTGTTGTTGGTCAGGATGAAGCGATACAAAAAGTGGTAAAAGCAATTCAAAGAAACAGGGTTGGATTGAAGGATCCGAAAAAACCGATTGGTACATTTATTTTCTTAGGACCGACCGGAGTTGGTAAGACAGAATTGGCAAGAGCTTTAGCAAGATATATGTTTGACAGTGACGATGCTTTGATACGCATTGACATGAGTGAGTACATGGTAAAATTTACGGTGAGCCGTTTGATTGGTGCGCGTCCCGGCTATGTTGGTTATGAAGAAGGCGGGCAGCTTACAGAGAAAGTAAGACGCAAACCTTACTCCGTTATTTTGCTGGATGAAATTGAAAAAGCACACCCGGATATTTATAATATTTTATTGCAGGTTTTGGATGATGGTATATTAACTGACGGCCTTGGCAGGAAAATAGATTTTAAAAATACCATGATTATTATGACATCCAACATTGGTGCTAGGCAATTAAAAGATTTTGGTGAAGGTGTTGGTTTTCAAACCGCAACACGTTTACAAAATGCTGATGAAAATAATAAAGCTGTAATTGAAAAAGCCTTAAAGCGAACTTTCAGTCCCGAGTTTTTAAACAGGATAGATGATGTGGTTATATTTAATCATCTTACAGAAGAAAATATTTTCTCTATCATCGATATTTTAATGAAAGGTGTAACAAAAAGATTGAACAACCTGGGTTTGGCTTTAGAGTTATCTGAAGAGGCGAAAAAATTTATTTCTGAGAAAGGTTACGATGCTCAGTTTGGTGCAAGGCCATTACACAGGGCTATTCAAAAATATCTGGAAGATCCTCTTGCAGAAGAAATATTAAATATGAATATTAAGAACGGGGATGTTTTAGTAGCAGGCCTTGATGTAGAAAATTCTAAAATAAGATTTGAAATTAAAGGCGGTGTGAAAAAAGAAGAAAAGACTGAGGTTTAAAATATTTGTAATTAATTTCAAAGAGGCTGTCTCAAAAGTAAGAGACAGCCTCTTTTTATTCGGATACCTGATGGAGAATATTTACATTTAAGCAAATTCTCACAGCCTTCATTTTACTTATGAGACTTCCTCTTTGATTTAGTTAATTATTTACTGCAATGCCACAGAAACATTCACATGTTTAATTGCATCCTCCACCTGCAATTTTTCTTCCTTATTATGTATGAGAGTATCCGCAGCTATTGTAGCAAGTGATTTTGCATCATCCACAAACTTTTCATGGTACATTGCTTTTCGGCGTTCCATTTTTTCAGGACTTAGTTTAAAATAAATTTTATCACGAAAAATGCGTAAATACATTCGTTTAAAAAGTTGTATTGCTAGCTCTTTAGGGTGTTTCATAAAGTGTTTTTATTGAATATACCGAATATAATTGATAAAGAGGTAAAAAATTCAATTTCTTTTAAAGAGCTTTTAATACTATTATCAATTCATGAATTTAGCCTGATAATTTTTTATCCCACATTCCTTTTTGTTTTCTTTTTTTGCTCTTCCTGTTTTTTAAATCACTTTTGTGGTTAAATGGCGAAAAAAATTATTATAACAATTGATGGATGGTCATCATGCGGAAAAAGCACACTAGCAAAACAGTTATCAAAAAAATTAGATTATCTCTATATTGATAGCGGCGCAATGTATCGTGCCATTACTTTATATTTTTTAAGAAATCATATTGATTGGACAGATACCAAAGAGGTAAAACAAAGCTTAAAAAATATTACGCTTGAATTTAATTTTAATGATAAAACAAAGCAGTCGGAAATTTATTTAAATGGTGAAAATGTAGAGTATGTAATTCGTGATTTGGTAATAGCAGAAAAAGTTAGTGATGTTGCTGCTATTAAAGAAGTAAGAAAATTTGCAGTAGCACAACAACAAAAAATGGGAGAAGGAAAAGGTATTGTTATGGATGGCCGGGATATAGGCACCACTGTTTTTCCGGATGCCGAATTAAAAATCTTTATGGTTGCAGATGGTTCAGTTAGGGTGCAGCGAAGGTTTAAGGAATTGTATGAAAAAAATCCTAACATAACTGTCGCAGAAATAAAAACCAATCTTGAAATGCGGGATTACATAGACTCTCACAGGGAAGTGAGCCCGCTGCGAAAAGCCGCGGATGCTATCGAGCTTGATAATACTGATCTCTCAGAAAAAGAACAATTGGATTTTGCATTGGCAGAGGCTAAGAAAAAATTGTAGAAAAGATTCCTCCTGCTTCTCTACAAAATTTAATTTTTTAAAACTTGCCTTTTTATAGAAATCTGAGGAAATGTTTGTTTAGACTTTATCTCCTATGCCCACGAGTTTTTTGAAAAAAGAATGCTCATATTAAATAAAGTGTTAAACTTGTGGTACATTTATTGTTTCAGATTGGCAAAATTTGAAATTCTTTCAGGGCTTACTTTCTGTTATCCAATCCTTCGAAATACAATTCCCCAATAATTAATTACTTTTTCTATGCGTAAATTCCGTATAGAAATCCATATCCTTCCGAATATCCGCATATCCAAGTCTATAGTTAAGCCTTTTTTATAATCTCTCAAACTTAAAAAAGAATGAAAAAATTTACACTATTTGCGGTATTTATCTTACTCGTCACAACCGCTTTTTGCCAACCAAAAAAACATGATTGCCCCCGATTTAAAAGAAACAATGGAGGTAATTACCCTCAAGGACCCGGCACTTGCGGCGGTGATGCTCAAATAAGAGTTTATTGGGATAATTGCTCCCCGGATGCCCCAAGGCTTGATTCTATTTATTATCAAGGAAAAAAAATAACAGGAATAACTTTTGGTGCGCCGGATCAATCGGATTGTGCTAAACACGGCTATACCAGCTATTGCATTTTTGGGCATAATATTCCGCCTGCAAAAAAACTCACTCTTTATTTTACCTATTCTGATGGGTTTAAAACTAATTGTGAAGCAGAAGAAGGTCCAATTACCAATCCTGATATTAATGTTACTTATGTAAATGTACCAGTACCGGGTAATGTATCAACTAATGATATAGTGCCACCGGGTACTACTTACGGAACTCCTCTTCTAACATCAAAACCTGCAGGTTCTACTGAAACGATTACATTAAACTCTGATGGCACTTATAATTTTGTAGCAAACACTCCCGGTGTTTATACTTACAATGTGCCCGTATGTGCACCAGGGCAAACATCAGGTTGCGAAACGTCTTTATTAACCATAACTGTTTTACAAAAAACAAGTAATAATAATCCACCAGTTGCTAATACGGATATTGCTTCTACAAAAATAAATACAGCAGTAACTATTAAATCATTAGCAAACGACAGGGCAGGAAATCCCGGTGGAAGTTTAAATCCGGCAAGTGTAACAGTTATTGATAACCCTCATCATGGTACTGCAACAGTAGATAAATCAACAGGTAATATTATCTATACCCCTAACACCGGTTTCACAGGAAATGATACACTTAGATATCAGGTTTGTGATAACAGCACACCCCCATTATGTGCTACTGCTTTACAGATAATAACAGTGTATGCACAAAATAATAACGACAATACTACCAGCGCCGCAGATGATTACGCAACCACTCCTGCAAATACTCCTGTAAGTGGTAATGTAAAAACAAATGATACTGATGCTGAAGGGGATGCCCAAACAGTTACTCCACAAACTACTACAATTAGTGGTAAGGGCACATTGGTTCTTAATTCTGATGGAACTTACACTTTTACGCCCGTATCAGGTTTTATAGGTCCGGTATCGTTTGTATACACAACTTGTGATAATGGAATGCCACAAGCATGTGCAAACGCAACGCTGTATATTTTGGTAACAAACGGAGTTCCTGATCTAACGCCGACCATAAATCTTAACCCTAACAATGTTATAGGCATAAGCAGAGTGGAAGTTACGGTTTCAGTAAATGAGCTAAATAATGTTCCAACAAATGGGTCTACCATTACATTATATGTAGATAAGCTTACCAGCTTTAGCAACTTTAGTTTTAACCCTGCACAAACAACCAATCAGGCTGGGCAGCCAGTTCAAAATAGTTTGTTTACTATTACTGCTACAGATAATTACTATGTTATTACAACAAATGCAGTATTTCAAAATAGTGGTTTAAGAGTAACATTCTATGTAACAGAAAATCCAGGGCAGACAAGAGGTACAACACCTGTAAGTGTTGTCTTAAAAGATGGTAGTGGTGGCGAAACAAACTATACAAATAATTCAAGTTTCACAACATTAACCTTTTCATACTAACCCATTAACTAACTATAAAAATTAAAAAAATGAAAAAAATTCTAAGTTTAATAATATTCGCAGTTCTGCTACAAACATCTTTAGTAGCTCAGGATTTTGCTCTTACTAATCCGACAATGAATCCTAATCCGGGAGTATATCCCGGCGGTACGGAAACGGTTAGCTTTAACTTTTCTGTTTCCCAGAGTTATACTTTTAGTTCGAACCCGGCATCTAACAACTATGCTTTTATTACTTTCAGTTTTACGAAATTAAATCCTACTTCAGCTGGTCCTTCAGGAACTGGTGCCAGTTTATTTAATTGGACATTAACGAATAATGGTGGTACAGGTGTTAACCTCGTTTATACCTGGACAGGTACAAGTAAGGACGTTACTTTAGCAAGTGTGCCTAATACTTATACTATTTTATTTACTAATGTTCCTATCACCGCACCTGCAACACGTGCAGAAACTGATATAAGGGTAGCAGGTCAATTTACTGCTCCGGCAAATGCTACCACAGATCTTAAAGGAAATAACTATGCTGTTATTGCAACCTACACCGCTGCTGGTGGTGTGGTGCCTATTCGGTTATTATCTTTTAGTGGTATAAAAGAGGAGAACAAGGTTCATTTAAACTGGAAAACATCATACGAGCAAAACAACAATTACTTTGATGTTGAATTTAGTAAAGATGGTAATCAATGGGCAAGCATCGGAAGAGTTGCTTCAAAAGGCAATAGTACTAATGAAGTAAGTTATTCACTTGTTCACAAAAATCCTGTAAACGGAGCTAACTTTTATCGCCTTAAGGAAGTGGGGAAAGATGGGAACTATGCATATAGTAATGTTGTTGTAATAAATTTTGTCATAAACGGGCTTTCTATTAATTCGGTTTATCCAAATCCGTTTAGTGATAAAATTTCAATTGCTGTTTCAAGTGAAAATAGCGCAGTCATTCATGTTCTTTTAAGTGATAATCTTGGAAGAGTATTAAAGTCTGAAACAGTTTCAATACAAAAAGGTGTTAATGAATTTTTGCTTAATGATTTAGGAAACTTATCACCGGGTTTATATTCTTTGCAAATAAAAACTCCATACACAACAGTTAATTACAAGATCAAAAAATAATAAAATCCTTACATGAATCTCCCACAAAGCCTTCCGGTAAACCGGAGGGCTTTTTTATGCAAACTCTGTAATTGATTGTTCCGTTGTTTTATTAACTGGAAAATAAGAAAGTAATTTATTTATTACATCTTCCACAAGAGCGTCAGGGCAACTGGCGCCACTTGTTATAAGAATTTTTACCGGAGTTACAGATGGTAAAAAATCCGTTGTGTGTCTTTCTGTTTTATTATGAAAATCGTAATGCAGAATTTCCTTTGATGATAATATCCGCTCAGCAGAATCTATAAAATAAGTTGGCAATTTTTCTTCACACAGCTCTACCAGGTG
>JALYYX010000121.1 GCA_030946075.1 Bacteroidota bacterium
AGAAGTTTTGTAGGCAGGCAGCCAATCCCGATTGTATATGGATTAACCATTGGCGAGTATGCAATGATGCTTGCCGGAGAAAAATGGTTAACTGAAAAGGCAAATAAAAAAGAAGAATATTACAGGCATGCTCAAAGTTCAAAGGATACACCTTTCCATTTCCTTGTTATCAAATGCAAAAATTATGATCATAACAGTAAATACATTTTACCTGTAAAGCCTTCACCCAATCTTCCTGAAATTCAATCGGTTTACTGGTATCCCTCAACATGTTTTTTTGAAGGAACTGTTTTAAGTGAAGGGAGGGGTACAGAAAAGCCTTTCCAGTATTTTGGTCATCCTTCATTACCAAAAACGCTTTTTAGTTTTACACCACACAGCATGGATGGCGCAAAAGATCCAAAACTTAAAGACAAAGTTTGTTATGGATGGAATCTGTCAGGAACGCCGGCACAGGTGCTAAAGCAGGTTAATAATAAAGTTCAGTTGAAGTGGATAATGCAGGCGTACAAATTATTTCCAGAGAAAGAAAAGTTTTTCCTTAACAGCAAATCGCTCAACAGGCTTGCAGGAAATGATAAATTAATGCAGCAAATAAAGGATGGCAAATCAGAAGAAGAAATAAGAAAAAGCTGGGAACCGGAACTGAGTAATTACAAAGCTATAAGAAAGAAGTATTTACTTTATAAAGATTTTTAATAAAATTAATTTATGGATGAGACGGATGACGATATAAGATGGAAAGAACGATTTGAAAATTTTTGCAAAGCGCTGGCCCGGCTGGAATCTGCTTTACAGCAAAAAGATTTTTCTATTTTAGAAAAAGATGGAGTTATAAAAAGGTTTGAGTTTACCGTTGAGCTTGCGTGGAAAACATTACAGGATCTATTAAATGAAAGAGGGCATCCAAAAGTAAAAGGTCCTAAACCTGTTATAAAACAAGCTTTCAAAGATGAAATTATTGATGATGGACAATCATGGATCAACATGCTCGATGATAGAAATAAATCAACACATTTGTACGACGAAAACATGTCAGTAGAAGTTTTCGATAAAATTCAAAATCAATATTTTGCATTATTGACAGGATTCAAAAACCATATTTTACAAGAAGAAGATGAATAAAGATGAATATTTTAAATTCGGTTTAACCCAAAAACAGTTTGAACTCATCGAAAGCTTAATTATTCCTAAGAATCAAATTGAAAAAGTTTTAATTTTTGGTTCGAGAGCAACCGGCAAATTCAAACATTCGTCAGATATTGATTTGGCAATAATTGGAAAGGATATTACTCATAGTTTTATTAATCGGTTTTTTTCAGAATTAGATGATCTTCCATTGCCATTTATGTTTGATGTCATTAATTATACGCAAATTTCCAATGATAAATTAAAAAATAAAATTGATGTGCATGGCAAAATATTTTTTGAAAGAGAATTAAAACCTGTGTAGTTATCGATGCTCAATCCCAAAATAATTTTTATGGGCACACCGGAATTTGCAGTGCCTTCTCTGAATAAACTATTGCATGGCGGATATAATATTGTTGCAGTTGTTACTGCGCCTGATAAGCCAGCCGGACGTGGATTGCAGCTAACTGAATGCGCTGTAAAAAAGTTTGCTTTAGAAAAAAACTTAAAAATATTACAACCCGATAAATTAAAGTCTCCGGAATTTTTAGAAGAATTAAAATTACTAAGTGCGGATTTTCAAATTGTAGTTGCCTTTAGAATGTTGCCGGAAGTTGTTTGGAACATGCCGCCAATGGGAACTATAAATCTTCATGGCTCTCTCCTGCCGCAATATCGTGGAGCAGCACCAATTAATTGGGCAATAATTAATGGTGAAAAAGAAACCGGCGTAACAACTTTTAAACTTCAACACCAAATTGATACAGGCAATATTTTATTACAGCAAAAAATAAAAATAAACGAAGATGAAACCGCAGGTGAATTGCATGACCGAATGAAAGAGATTGGCGCTGATCTTTTAACAAAAACTGTAAACGGTTTGGTTGAAGGAACACTAAAAGAAATCCAGCAATCTGCAATTAGCAATAAGCAATCTGCAATTCATCATGCACCTAAACTCTCCACCGAAACTTCAAAAATAGACTGGAATAAACCTGTTGATGAAGTCTATAATCTTATTCGGGGACTCTCACCTTACCCGGGTGCTTTCACTTTTTTAAATGAAAAGAAATTAAAGATATTCAAAGCTAAAAAAGAGATAACACAAACATTAAGCAAAGCAGTAGATTTTGAAACTGATAAAAAAACATTTTTAAAATTCGTCTGTAATAATGGCTACATCTCAGTTTCAGAATTACAATTAGAAGGGAAAAAGAAAATGGGTATTGAAGAATTCTTGAGAGGTTACAGATTCTGAGATCATTTAGGGTAACTGATCTGGCAATCAAATTTACTTTCTGTTACTCCCAATTCTTCTGCGGCAGAATTACTTATTCGGATTAACAAACCTCCATTTTGCTTTATATCCGGAATCGCATCCAGTACTTTTGCATAAATACTTTTTCCATTAGCATTATTGGTAACCTTTATGATTGTGCCCGGAGTGGCATTATTGTGAAAGCAATAATATTTTCCATCCTGCCATCCGCTGGTTGTTTTAAATGTAGCAGCCACGCCGTTTTCGTTCACAAATGATTTATTTACTGCCTGGTCGGTGTATAATTTTTTAAATTTGCCTCCGCTAAAATTTACAGGAATATTGGAAGTAAATACAATTGCATCATCTGCAGTTTTTTCAACAATTTTTGTTTTTTGTTCAATGGGCTTTTCGGGTTCTTTAATTACAGTTTCATTTTTTTTGGGCTGCGTTGCTGCAATATTCTTAGGTTTCTTTTCCGGTTGGCTTTTTACAATTTCTGATGGAGCAACTTTTACTGCCTGTGATGCAAGCGATGACTGATCTTTTATAACTTTTAAATAGCCCACAATTAATTTTGTTCCATTGCTAACAATATCGCCGGATAAATTATTCCATTTTTTTAAAAGATCGAGAGGTACTTTATTATAATTCACACTTATTCTGTACAATCCTTCTTTAGGCTGCACAACATGATAAACTGGTATTAAAACTTCATTCTCTTTCGGAGATTCTCCCTGTGAAAAATTATTTAGTTTAAGCGGAATTTTAATTGTTTGCCCCAGCGATAAACCTTTTTCAAAAACAAGATTATTGTAAGGTGCCAATTCTTTGGGAGAAATGTTGTACAATCTTCCAACGCTGTAATAATTTTCTTTTGGTGTAACCGCATGAGTAAGATAAAGATCGGGCGCTGTTCCTTCCGCAACCAATAATTTGTCCTGTGCAAACAAGCAGTTATAAAATAAAAAACAAATTATTGAAAAGAGAAATTTCCTCATATTAATAAGTTTTAAACAGCTTACGAACCCCACTTTTAAAACTATAACAAAGATGAGATAAAAAATTGTATTATGGAATTACACGGCTGTGTTAGAAACTATAAATTTTCGGCACAACATTTTCTCTTAAATGTTAAAAACATACATTATGGCAACTAATAAAGATGATAACACAGCAGAAGAATTTCCCGGATACCCTCACTATCCTGCAAAGGAAGATATCATGAATCAGAAAGATGCCGAAAGAGTTGATGTAGATGTAGAAAATCTTTCCCGGTCTAATAAACTTACATCTTCTGCATTGCC
>JALYYX010000178.1 GCA_030946075.1 Bacteroidota bacterium
ACAGATGCGGAATTATAAATAACCGAATCAATAATCACGGCAGTTCCATCAAAGGTGCTGTTATTGCCAAGGTAGATATAATCTTTTCTGTAATGATTTTCAACTACACCTTGTCCAACATTTAATAAAGTGTAACCAACTGTAATTGACTGCCCGGAATTTCCTGATGATGGCACTGTTACTGTTGGTACTGTAAGATCTGCCCATGCCACAGTAAATGCGTTACTTCTTGCAATTTGCGGCGTTCCAGGGTATTCATAAACAGTTTTATTGGCATTGGAATAAACATAAATATAGTATTTACCCTGGGGAATGTTATCAGGAATTTTATAATTAAATGCTGATGGATATTGCTGATTAGGCAAAAGAGCTGATGAAGTATTTATATTAAAATTAGAAGGATTTAGACTATTAAAACTGTTCCCATAATTTCTACCTGGTAAACATTTCGATTCCTGAATACCATCAGGAGAAGAAAAATATGGTGAACCTTGCGGAGCCTCACCCAATAACGTAGCACTTCCAAAATCAAGTCCTGTTGAATCAGTACTTAAATAAACTTTATCAATCCAATAACTGGAACCAAAACCTAAACTATCTATAAACGTAGTACCTGGTGTTGGATAGCAAACACATTTATCGCATATAACCATACAAGGTATTTCACAAAATCCTCTCTGAACATAATAATGACCTTTACTTTTATGAATATTGTCATAAGCTCCCTGGTTCTGATCTTTCCATCCAACTAAAACAGTTTGTGTATTACCCACATTAGATGGAACTGAAACATTAATAGGAACTACCTTAGGAGTAGCAGTTAAAAAAACCTGCAACAGATTTCCGTGATCAACATTGTTGTCTTCGTTTGGTCCTTCATACAGTTGTTTATCTGCATCGGTAAATACATAAATATAATAAGAACCATAAATAAAATTTGGAACAACAACAGAAACTGTACGAGTGTAAGCGCTATCTTCCTGTAAGATGCCGCTGAAGCCGATAATGGCATCGTTCGCCGGATAATATATTTCAGACCTGTCATATCCGTTAAAAACCGAATTTGGATATTTTAATAATACAGCATTATTAATATTAAATAAAGCATCTTTAGAAATATAAATTTTATCATTCCATGAGCCATTTGCAGTAGCGCCATAATTTTTTACTCTATAAGTAACATTAATAGTACTTCCTGAGAAAGTATTATTCGGGTTAACAATAGTATCAACTCTTAAATCTGGCTGTGGAGTTAAGGCAACTATTGTTGCAGGCAATGCGTGCGCAGTATCATTTACTAAAGTTGTTTCAAGTACAGGATTGGAAGCAGGCGGAGCATAATTTGTAATAACATGCATATACAAAGTACCGCTGTAATCAATTGGTAAAATAAAGGTTGCAGTGTCATTATAAAATTCTCCGGAGTTCAATGCACTAACATTAGCCTTAGTGGCAACCAATTTAGGAACTATAGGGAAGGTTAACTGGTTTACAGGGTTAGTAAAATCAAGGATTGAATCTTTTGATATAAATACAGCATCCGTCCATCGTTGGTTTAATTGTGTATTGCCCGGGCCGTTATTTTTCACCTTCCATGTAACACTTATCGTTTGCCCTGAGAAAGCAGATGTTGGCGCAGTAACATTATATACCTGCAAATCAGGCAACGGTATTAAACTGAACTGCTGAACAGGTCCTGTATTAATATCTGCGCAGGAGCCATTATGTGCAACCACCATCCATTTGTATGCAGTGTTGTAAACCAGTCCGCTGTTTAACGGAATAGTATAGTTTACTGTTGTAAGATTTGCAGCATAGGGCGTTGAAGGCTGTGCCTGATTTGCTCTCCATAAATACACATCGTATGTATAATATAATTCCGGATGTGCTGGTATCCATGAAAGCGTTAACGGCAATTGCTGATTAACAGCGCCATTTTCGGGCAACATGTTTTTAACCGAATCCGGCTGTAGAGATGAAACAGCAGTTACAATTAATGAATCATTTTTGCTGGGTGCACCACAGTTACCTGAAGCGTTTACAATTAAAGTATAAGTACCTGCAGAAGGCCATGTTACGGTAACAGAATTTGTTGTAGAAGACAAAGTGCTTCCCCCTGAAATACGCCAGGTATATACTCCTCCTGCAATATTCTCTGCTGTGTAAGTTGCAGGTTTTCCGGGACAAATGCCTGAAGGCCCTTTCATGGGATTCAATTTAGTAACTGTTACGCAGAAACTTTTTTCCACAGCATTGGCAGCCAAATAATTTGAATCTCCGGGCTGGGAAGCTCTGATAGTTACAGTACCAATTCCGGTTAATGTTACTGTGTTTTCACTTACAGAAGCATTGCCTGAAATTACTGAATAAGCTACAGGCAATCCCGAACTGCTGGTTGCAGATAAAGTGAAAGGCTGTGATTTGTAATCTTTGTCCGCAATATCAGCAAAAGTTAGTGATTGGGGGGCTTTTAAAACAGTAAAAGTTTGTCTCACAGGCGGTGCTATTCCATAATTATCATCTCCTTGCTGCCTTGCTTCAACAGTAATTGTACCGGCGCCTTTTATAATAAGCCGGTTACCGGTAATTTGAGCTTTACCGCTTATGAGAATAAATTCTACAGGCAAGCCTGAAGATGCGGTTGCATTCAAAGTGACAATTGAATCACCAAATGTTTTATCAGGTATTGGCGAAAAAGTAATTGTTTGCGTTTGATAATCTCCGGTAAATGTAATAGTGTTTGAAACAGACCCTGCACCGCAGGCATTTGCAAAACGTGCAGTATAGCTGCCTCTCAATGCTGCATAATAATTTGAATCAGTTGCACCCGAAATTAAAGCCCCATCCCTATACCATTGATAAGTTTCTCTTGCCGCATGAGAAGAAGAAATTAACATCCTTCCTGATTTAGTTATCACAGGAGCAACTGTTGGAACTGGTGACGGGGTTACTGGCAAAAATTGTGAGGTAGTACTGGTAGCTGTTATGGTTGCCGGTGCGCCAAAGCCACGGACTATGGCATAATAACTTCCTTCCGGTAAAAATTTAAAAGTAACAGTGTCCTTATCTACAATTACACTGTCATAAAAAATATTATTTTTATAAAGTTTTACTGTATAAGGTGTGTAGGGTGAAGTACTGCCGCCAAGTTTATAGGTTAAACTACTGGTATTGCAACCAGTGCCCTGTGTTGCGTTTAACAAACTAATAGTAGCTGTAACATAAGAGGAAGTAAAAAATGGAGTAATTGCATATGCGGAAAAACGATCACCATAATAGGTAAATAGCTTAAAATAATATATCCCTTTGGTAAGACCGGTTAAATTTATGTCTGAAGTTGCTGCATCTGTATAGTTATTATAAATGGGTGCA
>JALYYX010000202.1 GCA_030946075.1 Bacteroidota bacterium
TCCATAGTGAACCATCCATTTCTTTCAAACGCCTTTTGTTTTGTTAATTGCCAGTCTTCTCCATTTGAGAATAAATATTTCCCGAGTTGTGTTAATAAATCAATTCTATCACTTAAATTCATTTGCGAATAATATTTTTATATTTGCGTGTAAGAAAAGAAGTGCAAAATTCGTAAATAATTCTCAGCTTAACAGAAGCATAAATAAGCATAAATATGGCAATTAAAATAACAGATGAATGTATTAACTGCGGCGCATGTGAGCCTGAATGCCCTAACAATGCTATTTACGAAGGAGGCGTGGAATGGGCTTTTGCAGATGGTACTACTGTAAAGGGAATGGTTACGTTGATGGATGGAACACAATTAGATTCCGAGCAGCGCAACCCACCGATTGAGAATGATACTTATTATATTGTTCCTAATAAATGTACTGAGTGCCAGGGTTTTCATGAAGAGCCGCAATGCGCTGCTGTATGCCCTGTTGATTGTTGTGTGCCCGATGAAATGTACAGAGAAACAGTAGAAGAATTATTGGCAAAAAAAGAAAAGCTTCATATATAATTTTAAGGCGTAGTTGCCTATTACAGGCAGGTGATATTTCCTGCTACAATGGCGAGAGTAATTAACTGCTTTCGCCTTTTTATAAAGTAAAAACGGGTACATAAAGTAAATAGAGTAAATAAAGTAATTTCATTTTAATGTTAGTTGAGTACTCCTATAATATCATAATTCAATAAACATGCTTCAGAAAATATGAAACTAAACATTGCATTAGTAACCGGGGGCTTTTCAGGCGAAGCAGAAATATCTTATAAGTCAGCAATTACTATTGAAAAAAATATTGATAAAGAAAGATGGAACCTATTTAAAATAGATATAACAATAGATAGCTGGTGTTATGAAGCATTACCCGGAAATAAAATAGAAGTAGATAAAAACGATTTTTCAATAACTGTTGATGAAGAGAAAATTATTTTTGATGCTGTGCTGATCGGCATACACGGTACTCCGGGAGAAGATGGAAAGTTGCAGGGTTATTTTGATACACTTCATATACCTTATACATCCTGCGATGCAGCAACCTCTGCACTTACATTTAATAAAAGATATACAGTTGCTGTTGCAGCTTTCGCCGGCATTAATGTTTCCCGATCTGTTATTCTTTTTAAAAATAATTTTACGAGTCCTGATGAAGTTGTAAAAAATTTAAAATTCCCAGTCTTTATTAAACCAAATAATGGGGGTTCAAGTATTGGAATGAGCAAAGTAAATTCACCTTCCGAAGAATTAGGTAATGCAATAGAAAAAGCTTTTAAAGAAGATGACCAGGTATTGGTAGAAGAATTTATTAAAGGAAGAGAATTTACAATTGGGGTTTTAAAATCTAAAGGAGAAATAATTGCCTTACCGATAACAGAGATAATTTCTAAAAAAGATTTTTTCGATTATGAGGCAAAATATTTAGGCGCAAGTGAAGAGGTTACTCCTGCAAATGTAAAAGTAAGCATTGCAGAAAAAATAAAAGCAGAAGCATTGAAAGCCTATAACATCTTTAATTGTAAAGGAGTTGTGAGAATAGATTTTATTTATAATGAAGAAGAATCAAAACCTTATATGCTGGAAATAAATACTGTACCAGGCCAAAGTGAAGCCAGTATTGTTCCCCAGCAGGTACGGGCAATGGGCTGGAACCTGCAGGATTTTTATACAGCTTTAATTGAAGAGTGTTTACATAATTGATTTACTAAATTGCATTCAGCATTTCTAAAACCGAATGAAAAAATTTATAGCATATATTACCCGGCAGCCTTTTTGGGTAAATCTTTTGATTGCACTATCATTAATCTTCTTAATTATTTTTTTATTTCTTATGTCGCTGAGCTGGTTCACAAACCACGGTGCATATTTAAAAGTGCCGGCTGTAAAAGGTAAAAATGTTGATGCTGCAATAAAGCTTTTGGAAGATAAAGGTTTTGATGTTGTAATTCAGGATTCAGTTTACTTTGACAGCATTCCAAGGTATACTGTTATAAAACAATTACCGGAGCCGGATGCAACAGTAAAAGTAAACCGAACTGTTTTCTTAACCGTAAACCGGGCATTTGCTCCTCCGGTTACAATGCCGAAACTGGAAGGATTAAGTTTTAGATTTGCAACAGATCTGCTCAGAAAAAATCATTTACAATTAGGCGACACAATTTTTCGCCCAGATATAATGAAGGGGTCCGTTTTAGAGCAACAGTATAATGGCGCAAGAATAACACCAGGCACAAAAGTTCCATGGGCAGCAAAAATAAATTTAATCATTGGCGGAGGATTGGAAGTGCAGCAGGTGCTGGTGCCAAATCTTATAGGTTTAACTTTTGCAGAGGCAAAGCAATTACTCGAATCTAAAGGAATAGTTTTAGCGTCTGTAATTCCAATGTCAACAGTAAGAGACACAGGAGCAGCTTTTGTTTACAAGCAAAGTCCTGAAAGATTTGATTTTGATAAACAACCCATTTATATTCGCCCCGGGCAAGTAATGGACCTATGGCTTTCGCCGATACCCATGGATGTTGATAGTTTAAAAAGTAAAGAACATAAAGATTTATTTCAATGATAAATATTACCGCTGAAGAAGTTAAGCAAAGATTAGATGCAGGTGAGAAACTTAACCTGCTTGATGTTAGAGAGCCGCATGAGAATGCAGAGTTTAATATTGGTGGTACTTTATTACCGTTAGGTAAAATACAAAGTATGCAGATCGAGGATATTGAAGATCTAAAAAATGAAGAAGTGATCTGCTATTGCCGCAGCGGTAACCGCAGCATGATGGCCGCTATGGTATTGGAACAACTCGGTTTTACCAATACAAAAAACCTTGCAGGCGGAATGATGACGTGGCAGGAAAACTATAACCGGTAATTAAAATTTAATATTGACGGCTGCCATAAAATTCACCCCCGCCATTGGGAAATAAAAATTCTCTGTTGCCAAACTTCCATTATAAAAATAACTGAACGTATATCCATTTGGCTCATACTTTCTGTTGAAAATATTATTTACCTGGAAAATAAAATTTATTTCTTTTGGAATTTTATTATTCAAAGTATAGCTCACTCTTGCATCCTGAGTATAAAATGGATTAAGGCTTCTTGAAACCTTGGAAGTATTATCAAGAAATTCTCTGCCAACATATTTTGAAATAAAACTTATCTCACCATGTTTTACGGGTAAAAAACTTACGGTACCGGCTGCAACAATATTTGGCGAAAAAGAAATATCAGTGTTATGGTATTCAAAAGTTTTTTGCCCGCCGTTATCATAATCATCTACATATTCAGTAAAATTTTCTATTTTATTTTTACTGAAGGCAATGTTGGCTGCAACATTTGCCCATGAAGTTAATTTTGCTTTTCCTTGTAATTCAACTCCTGCACGGTAGCTTGACGGAGTATTGGTTCTTGTGTATTCTCCCACATCATTTATTTTTCCGGTAAGTACAAGCTGATTGCGGTAATACATATAATAAAATGTTACACCATAAGCATAATTCAACGTTTTTTTCTCTGAGCCTAATTCAACATCATGCAAAATTTCAGCCTTTGGTTGTTGATTAATACCTGCTTCAAAATCATCACGATTAGGTTCTTTGCCCGCCATGGAATAAGAGATATAAGCCTGGTAATTATTTTTGTTGTAGGTAATTCCAAATTTAGGATTGGCAAACAAATAATTTTTGTTGATTAATAGTTGGGGATTATGTCTAAATCCATTGATGAGATATTTTACATTCCGGAGTTGAACATCACCAAAGGCTTGCCAATGCTGGCTTAGCTGCTGCTGCAGTTTTGTATAAACATTCAAATCCTGTTTATGCGCTGTGTGAAAATAAAAACGGTAATCTTTGGGAAAGCCAACATTTGCCCATGTTACAATGCCATAATGTTTGCCATCGTATTGGTTCCATCCGCCGCCTAAAGTAAATTGTGAGGCTGCAGTTTGTTGCTGTAAAGAAAAAATAGCTCCATAAAAATTATTATCCAGCCAAAGTTGTCTTATAAGATCAGTTTTTTTAATAATGGTTGTTCCATTGTTATAATCCGGTAACCCATAAGATGCAAATTTTTGTGCAGCTTTATATTGTTCATAGTATCCATATCCTCTGGTTAAAAAAACAGCAGTATTAAAAGCCCATTCAGCATTTATTTTGTGATTGTAAAAAAGCTGGTAATGCGTTTGCCAGTAATTATCCGTTTGATTTTCGTAAGGTGAACCGGATTTTTCAGTGCCCGCAGCATTGTAGGTTCTGTTAGTATCCAGATAAATTTCAGGCACACCATACCAGGCCTGGTAAGTTTTTTCTTTACCGCTAAAAATATTTAAACGCAAAGAGTTTGCAGAAGAAAGATATGCTGCGCTTGCATAAAAAGATTTGAGGTCAGATTTGGCTCTGTCTATAAAACCATCACTTGTAATACTCGATACTCTTGCATCAATGGTAAAATGTTTTGCCATCAATCCTGATCCGAACTTTAATGTATGTTTCCATGTGTTGAAGGACCCAAAACTATTATTTATTTCTTCATACATTGAATCATTTATTTCATTGGTTGATAAGTTTAATGTTGCCCCGAAAGCGCCTGCCCCATTAGATGATGTACCAACACCTCTTTGCACCTGAATGTTGTTTACTGATGAAACAATATCGGGCAGATCAACGAAATAAATACCCTGACTTTCTGCATCATTGTAAGGAATTCCATTCAATGTCATATTTATTCTTGTAGCATCCGTGCCACGAATATGTATGCCTGTGTACCCAACACCATTACCGGCATCAGAGTTTACAACAACTGATGGTATTTGATTTAAAATGAATGGGAGATCTTGTCCAAGATTTATTTTTTCAATTTCATATTTGCTAAGATTAGTTTTAGTAAAGGGAGCTTTGTCACCGGCTCTCACAGCTTTAATTTCAATGGGCTGTAATAATAGCGTATCACGTTTTTTAATTTCTTTCTGTGAAAAAGTATGCGTGGTAATAAATACCAAAACAAGAATAACGTAGATTTTTTTCATGATCTTCTTTTTTTATTTTTTTTAAAAAAGATCAGATAACACTATTGAAGAGAGGGGAAAAATATAATGATGCATCCTCCCTTCGCAGGTATTATCCTGATCAGGTTCTGCGGGTATTTCTCAGCAATACGCCTTAGGCGGAAAGCACCCCGGGAACTTTACTTCTTATTTTTTTGAAGTAGTGCGAAGGTATAGAAATAATTTTATGTGTAACTTTTTATAGTTACAACCATGATATTAAAAACTTTTCATGAAAAAGATAGTACCTCTTTTCATTATTGAAAATGGAGTATTAAAATATGGTATGATAAAGAGCTTACTAATCAAATGGTATTTACTAACAAACGAAGCTTAGGGCATATGTTTCTTACAAAAATTTAGATATGCTTAAAGCCTCTGCAGGG
>JALYYX010000222.1 GCA_030946075.1 Bacteroidota bacterium
GGATGATGATAGATACCATGAAAACTTTTTCTCCTGATTCCTTTGCAGGAAGATTATCATGCATTTTGCAGGGATCATCCGATACCACTTTTTATGTAGTAGCTGTTTACTTTGGGGCTGTATCAATTAAAAATACCCGCTATGCTATAGGAGCTATGCTGCTGGCTGATTTGGTAGGGATTATTACGTCCATTATTTTGGCATATTTGTTTTTTGGGAATATGCTAAAATAATTTACTTGATAATTTCTTCTTTATAAATCATGTGTCCTTTACTATCTAATCCCTGGATAATTAATTTAAAAGAATTTGCATTGTCACTATTATGAAAATCAATTAAATATTTATTTTCTTTGTTAGGTTTTAATTGTGGATTCCAAAACAATACGACACGCTCATCTTTCTGATTTTTATTTAATTGGGGGTATAAAGTATAGTTTGGATGGTAAAATTCCCTTGTAACAGCATAGCCTATCTTGTCAGTCCGCAAAAATCTTTTATCAAATATGGCATAAGCAACATTAGCTCCTTTTTTAGTGTAGATGGATATGGCACCTGCGTCAGCGCCAAAAGCGAATCCTGTAGCACCTTTATAAATTTTTATTAATGCTACATCTTCTGGATTAACTGTATTAATAACATCGGTAGCAACAGGTATTTCATTTAAAAAGAATTTTACATATTGTTCCTCGGAATCTCCTATTGCATTTAGTCCTATATATCTTCCAAAGGTTACGTTTGAAACGCCGCCGGGCTCAAAGGGATTTACATTTAATCCCGGAACATTCATATTTAAAAACTGCCAGATATTTGTAAAATTCCTACCTTCCGGAATAACTAAAGTTTGATCACTCTGTTCATAAGCTGTAGACACATATTCTTTTTGTAAGGAATCTACACGGTTTATTTTTTTCCCTTTGATAACAATGTTCTGTAATACTTTTACTCCTGAAGTGTCTAATTTTCGCAAACCTGTTTGCATGTATTCTGGCAGAGAATTTCTATCCACAGTTGAGTTAGTAGTATCCGGTTGTAGCTCTAGTTTTAATCCCGATTTTTTCAAAGTATCGATATAAGCTGGATAGATTTTAACATCTACAGGTAATTGTGATTTTTGATTATTTGTGCCCTGATACGATACCTGGGCCTTACTTTTAAAAAAAAGGGAGTCAACAATAAATTCACCTTTATCAGTTAAATAAGCATTGGAAAGTATAGAACTGGAATCCTCTCCTTTTATCATAAAAGTAACCAAACCATTAGTTACAGGCTCGGGCCGATCGCTCTTTGTAACTTTTCCACGAATGTTTAAATATGTTTCTACCGGATATTTTAATGCTATATTTTCTTCTCCTTTTATTTGCCTCCACGTAAAGCGGCGCCATCCCTGGGTCATTAGTAATAAATCTAGATGTTGAAGAGTTGCATTTCCCTTATTAGAAAAATAATATCCAGGATTATGTATATAGCCTTTTATATCTGAGCTTAATAAAAAAGAAGAAGCAATATTTTCTTTAGTATACAAAAATGGATCGATAGCATTATTAACAACCAATACTGAAATATTTGGTTCTTCAACACTATCTAGTGTAAATGAGTAAGAATTATGTGCTCTTTTACCTACGTTTAATTTTTCTAAGGAAACAGATGGCTCAACTAATTTATAATTATCAATAAAAACAAGCCTTTCGGATAAGGGGTTTTCTGCGGAATCAAATAAAGTTATTTGCATAATACCTGCCGGTAAATTCTTTTTTATGATTGAAGCTGCTGATTCTCCTTCATCAAAATTAAAGTTCGCCTTATATACCGGATTACCATTTATCTGCGCTACTACAATTAATTTATTGTATTTATTTTTATTTACTTCTGAGCGGTTAGCGATTAAAAATACTCTTGAGACAGAATTTTGTATTTGTAAAGAAGCGCCTTCTATTTTAGCTGAAGGCAAAATATATTCTGCAGTTATTCCATTATTAAAAACTACTTTAGCTTTATAAGTTGTATTAGCAGCAGGTTGTATTTCAAACGAACCCATTCCATCATGTTGCGATTGAAAATCTATAACCTTTGTGCCTGAGTTAGTAAATACGGAGCCTTTTACAAATACAGGGTAACCCGATTCATTGGTTGCTTTAAAAGCCACACGTCCATTTAATTGTTCAATCATTTCGCCTCCCTCAGGAAAAAATATCAGTTGATTATTATTTTTTACAGATTGAGATTTCGAAGTATAGTCGCTGTTATAAATAAATATATTTTTTTTAAATACAAATTGCGGGTAATTCAACATCCATAATGTATATGCATTGAGGAAATAATTTCCTGTTTTAATATCGGACTTTAAATCAATTACGCCATTTGAAGAGGATAAATTATCAAGCGGGTACATTTTTTTATCAACTACATTTCCATTTGTATCAGCAATTTCTATGTATAATATTTTGCTTAAGAAAGATGGTTTATTTTCAATTGTACACCAGGCTTTTAGCCATATTGATTCTCCTGCTAAATATTTGTCTTTATCAGTTTGTACAAAAATTTTTTCCTGTGGATTATTGTCGTGCCATTGCTTTAGGCCAATTAATATTTTGTCTCCGGGGTCAGTCAAGTTGGAAGTATGGAACAGCCAGATGAAAAACGGAAGCAGAAAAGGACTGATGGTTTTCATAATTGAAAATTAATAAAAAAAGCTGGTGTAGAAACCAGCTTAAATTTTTTTTATTAAAAATTAATAACGCAACAATCCATTAATAATATGTACTACTCCCGTTGTGCCTAATAAATCAGGAGTAATTATACCAACAGGAGACGAATTCTTACGCCCTGCTACTGATCTTCCATTATTGCTAAATTGCACTGTTGCCGCTGTTCCTAAAAATGTTGGTTGAGTTGGTACACTTGCAAAATCGTTTGTAAAAAATCGGCTTCCACTAAACATATGATACCTTACCAATGAATCAATTTGTGCTGCCGGAGCTGCATTGATAGAAGTTGTTGTATAGCCTGCCGCTGTCATGGCTGCATCAGTAGGGGCAAGTAATGTAAATGTACTTGAAGCTAATTGAGCCCAGCGGCTGGTTGTACTACCGGTTGGTATAGCTTTCATTAAAGCAGCAATAAATAAAGTATGTTGCCCGGTTGCATTTAAGATACTTTGATTATTGCCGCGAAGATTTGGTGGAATATTTAATCTGTTTAATATGTGAATATAACCATTCGATAACCTGTTATTGGGATTAATAATTGCCGACCCATTAACGTAAAAAGAATCTTTGTATTGGCCAAAATAAACACTTGATCCCATTTGGGTTGTTCTGGGGAAACTGGTTGTTGCATACATATCTTTAGTAGTAACTGGCTGAAGGTCTGAGGTAGCATTTATAAGATGATATAAAAGAATATAACTTAATTGACCTGCTGTCATTTGATCAATTGAAATGCCGGCTGCAGAAAAAGCAGCATTGGTAGGAGCAAACCATGTAAAGGGTCCCGGGCCTGTTTTAAAATTTTGTAATTGAGCTTTATCTAACGCTTGCGAAAAAGTCGTTAGATTTGGCTGGGATTGGATAAACTCATCAAAATTGGGATAAGTAGCTGTATTATTATTTTTTTTACAACCAATAAAACTAATGGAAGCCAGTATAAAAAGTGGTATACAATAAATTAATCGTTTCATTTTTATAAATTTTATTGATTGTATATAAATGTTGATAAAGCTGGTGCATATATGCCTGTGCCATTTGCATAGCCATAAGCATAAACGGTAACATATCTTTGATTATAATTTGTAGCTGGAGGTGTTACACTTGCTAATAAAATTCCACCTGTAGTAACCGTTCTAAATCGTAAAAAAGAATAACCAGGTAAAGGTGAAATAGGAGTTTTAATATAATCTGATGCTGCTTTAAAAGATATATTTTTTGCAATTGTATCTCTTACTACCGTAGTTGCTGAAGTAGAATCTATTCTTATTAAATTGACTGGAGCTGTTTTTGGCATTGCATTAATAAGTCGGATTTTAAAATATCCACTATCGGGGATGGCTCCAATATTATCCAGTATTGCAAACACAGTTCTATCAGCTGCTGTATCTGCTAAATTAACAGCATAATATTTTCCTGATTCTACAGGTAAAACTGCATTAAATATTACTATAGAATCATTCGAAGTTCCTAAATTAGGGAGGGATAGTTTGAATGTTCCATTGGGTGTCACAGCTGCATAATCAGCAAAATTTACTGTAACAGGATAAAGACCCCCATTGCCGCCAGTTACGGCTCCATTTACCTTAACATCATTAACTTTGATTATTACCGAAGATGTACCTGGAGAAAAAAGTCCAAATCTTACAAAAGCTTTATCGGTTGGTAAAAAAGTTGGTAAAGTTTGGATTTCGTTTTTACATGAAATGCCTGTAAAAATGAAAATTATACATGCAAACAATAATTTATTTTTTGATATTGTCATATTTTAAGATTTAAAAATTTACGGTTGACTAAACCACATTTCGTAAGTATGATAATCAATATTTACTGCTCCTAACTTGCGCAGCTCTTCATAATTCCAGTCAAATTCTGAAAAGTTAGTAGGTCTATACCGATACTCAGGATGAGGCCCCTGATTGCTTGTTGAGTATGTTGAAATGTTGAAGTTACGATATACTTGTAGACCTGTAATGGGATCAAGATCAAAGTAATGATATCTTCTTATATCACTCCAGCATTCCACTAAATTCCATCCAAAGTCGCCAATATATTTTTGAAGCATAATATCAGTTAAAGTAAGTAAACCAGAATTTGGTTTTACCGCACCACTGTTTTTATAAGCAATGTATTGAGAAGCTATGCCGCTTATCGTTGGGTTAGAACTTCTGTTTAAGTTTTCTACAAAATCAAAATGAGTTGATATACCATTAAGATAAGATGGGTATGCTACATCAGGCTTTCCTTTTCTAAATGCAGCTTCGGCTTTTATAAACTGGAGCTCATGATAAGCCATTATTGGTAAAGAAGAGGGATTTCTAAATAAAAACTTACCTGAGCTAAAAGAAAAACTTCCACCCAACGTATTAACAATAATGCTATCACCATATAACGTACTAACTCTCTGCCTGTAAGCCGCATTAGTTGGTAACCCTGTAATGGCACTATTGTTTGGGGATGTGCCCGTGCCGCTTATTTGATTTGCATCACCTGATGGAACTGGAATAAAACGATATCCGCCATTTAACGATGTGTAATTTGCAGCAACGGTGGTTGTATCAGAACTTACTGATAGTAGCCCTCTTATTCTCGGATCTCTGCTGGCAGGAGACGTATTACCAAAAAATGAGGTGCCATCTAATAATTGCACAATAAATCTGCTCTGTCTTCTATTATCAAGATTATTCCTTGCTGGTCCCCATGGATTTGAATCATCATTTCTTGTACCATTGTAAGGAACCATAAAATTATCAGCAGCATTGAAAAAACTATGATCAACAAAATATATTACTGAATCAGGATTATAGGTGGATTTATTGGTTAAATGTTGCCAATGCCTCGCCCTTACTCCATATACAAACTTTATCCACTTATCAGTGTTTCCACCATAAATATTATCACCTCTTGCCATTGAAGCCTGGTTTACTGCACCGTCCTTCCGGGATAAATAATCAATTGCATTCAGGCAGAGAGAGTCAATCACTCTATAGATTGTCGGCTGGGTTTCATAAGCAAAAGTAAACCTATTAGGATCCCATGCCTGATAATAAGGCATCTCGCCAAAATAATTAGTAGTCATTTGCAAACCCCATGCTCTTAATGCTATGGCAGCGCCTAAATAATCCCAACGTTCCTCTTGCCGGGCTTTAGCCATTACTAAATTTAAATTTTCTCCCTGCTGCGCATAAAAAGAACGCCATAAAGCATTTGCACCTGAACCTCCGGCATTTCCTCCATGAACATCATAATTTTCACTGGCTGCGCTACTTATGCTAAAGTTTTGAATTAGCTGACCTACAGTAATTACATCTATTGTTTGCATTTTACCCATTATAGAAGTAGAAGGTGTCATCAAAGATGCTAGATCAGGAGTTTGAGGGCTGGTGGGATCAGAATTTACATTTAAATATTTTTTACATGCCGTAAATACACTGATCATTAAAATGAACAGAAATACTTTTTTAATTAGTTTCATATTAGTCTTTATTTTTATTAAATAAATTAAAATTGTGCACGTAGTCCAACATTTATCCCTCTTGGTGTTGCCAGGTTTCCAAAATCCATTCCTATACCCCCAATACCAGATCTTGCTGATACATTATTTGCATTAGTTGAAGGATCTGCACCTGAGTAATTAGTAATAAGAAATAGATCTGTTCCGGTAACAAATATTGAAGCTGCTTTAACTAACTTCTGTCTTTTTAAAAAAGATTTAGAAACATTATAAGAAAGAGTGATATCCCTCATACGAATCCAATCAATATTTCTTTCAATAAATTGTTCTGATACAGCCCCTGAAGTATAAAAATCAGATCTGAATAAAGGCGTTATTACAATATTATTGGGAGTAGGATTAGCTGTATTTTGTAAGCCATCATTTAAAACACCTTTTACTACTCTTGGAGTTTCTCTATCTGCTGTAAGCTTACTCAACCCTCTTCGGTATAAATACTCTTCAGTACCGTTATATACATCTCCGCCTTTTCTAATATCAAGATTAAATGCCAGATTCCAATCTTTAAAAAAAGTTAATGAGTTTATTAATCCTACTGTAAAATCAGGTTGCCTATCCCCAACAACTGTATAATCACCAAGTAAAAGCGGCAGACCAGTAGTTGTGGATATAACGATATCACCATTTATATTACGTTGGTAGCGGTTTGCCGCTAATTGGTAAACAGTTCCCCCCTGAATTGACTGGCCCCTGATACTTGCTACCTGCCAAGTATCTGAATTGTAAAAAAATGGAATGCCCACTGGCATTTCAAGGATTTTATTTCTATTACGGGCAAAGTTTACAGTTATATCCCAATTAAAATTTTTGTGTTGTATGGGAGTAGCTGTTATCTGGGCCTCAATTCCTTTATTTTGAGTTGTTCCGCCATTTACCCATTCTAAAATAGCTCCCGAAGCATAAGACAATCGCAAAGCAATTAATTGATCAACTGTACGATTATCATAATACGCAACATCAATGCCTAACCGGTTATGCAAAAATTTCATTTCCGTACCAGCTTCCAATTGCTTGGTGTATTCGGGTCTCAGGCTTGGGTTACCCTGAGTAAAACCTCCCTGAGCAGTTCCTGCAACAAAGCCACCGCCAGTAAAGGTGGAAGTGCTAAATTTATTTCCTTTTACATAAGCAGCACGGGGATCACGACCTGTAGTGGCATAATTGAATCTTGCTTTTCCGTATTCTATCCACTTTGGAAGCTTAAAAGCATCAGTGAATATAACGGCGGTGCCAGCAGAGGAATATAAGTATGCCGCATCACTAAACTTATAATTTAATGGATCAATTAGCCTGCTTGATGCATCCATTCTGGCAGATAAGGAAAAATTCCACCAATTTTTAAAATTACCTGAATAGTTAATAAAGGCTCCAAAGCGGTTATAATTTTCTGCAGAGTTTTGGGCTCCTACTGTAACAGGGTCTGCATTATTTATGCTTGCAAAGTTAGGATCGAACATTCTTTCTCCTTTTATTCCGGTAACATCATATTTTCTATTGTCAAATGTGAAAGCAGCTACGATTGTATTCATAAAATCGCCCAATTTTTTTCTAATCGATCCTCTAAAAACTCCATTTATCAATCTTTGATTTTCACGATATTGATTAATTATACCTCCTACTGTACGGGCTACATTGCTTTGCGGATGATAATAAAAAGTTCCGGAAGTGTTATAATAATCTACGCCCATCAGCGCTGTAAGATTTAGCCATTTTGTGGCATCAAAATTTACCTGAAAATTTCCTGTCCAGTGGCTATTATCATCAAAATTAGGATTTTTATTTACGTCCCAAAATGGATTATCATCTTCGGATGCATTTAAATCTCCACGAATAGTTTTTTTATTTCCAGCAGAATCCTGATATAACCTAGCATCAAGTGTAGTAGGCCATGTTAATAAGCTTAATAAAAATCCTCCGGAGCCCGAGTAAGCTCTTGAAGCTTTATCAGTATGAGATTGGATATAACTGAAACTATTAGTTAAGTTGAATTTTGGGCTTAATTTAAAAGTTGTATTTAACCGAAAATTATAGCGTTTAAAGCCAGTTTTAGGTACTACACCATCCTGATTGATGTAGCTTGCTGTAAACCTGTAAGTTCCTAAATCGTTACCTCCATCTACAGAAAGATTATGTTGTTGAGTTATTCCTGTTTTGAAAAAATTTGCCACATTATCAAATTTTTGAATGCCATCCTGCAATTTTGGTCCAAAATAAGTTCGTACCAATTGGTTTCTATACCCCCCCACATTACCCTGATCATACGCAGTATATTCTTCTGGAAAACGGTAAACCTTTTCCCATCGAACAGAACCATTGTATGCTACAGATGCTTTTCCCTTTTTACCTTTTTTAGTGGTTACTATTATAGCACCATTAGCACCATCTGAGCCATATAATGCTGTAGCTTCCGGTCCTTTTAAAATAGTTACACTTTCAATGTCTTCAGGATTAATATCTGCACCTCGATTACGAAAATCATTTCCGATATTTTCATATGACACCGCACTATTATTAGATGGAAAACGGTCTTTCATTTCAAAGGCACTATTATCTACAATTAAACCATCAACTACAAAAATAGGTTGATTGCTACCATCAATAGATGTAGGCCCACGCAATATTATACTGGTAGAAGAACCAGGCATACCCGAGGTAGATGTGATCATAGCTCCAGGGATACGGCCTGCAAGCGAGTTAATAAAATTATCTCTCCTAGTTGAGGCTATTTCATCTCCTTTAACTGTTATAGCTTGATAGGTAAGATCTCTCTTAGCTCTTTTAATATCGTAAGCCGTAACTATAACCTCGCCTAACTGGTTGTTAGATGCTACCAGTCTTAAATTTAATGTCCGGCTATCTCCAACAGTTAATTCCTGACGGGCATAACCAACATAAGTGAAAACTAAAACATTTCCTTTTGCAGCATTTAATGAATAATAACCTGCTGAGTTAGTTAATGTTCTTTGATTTGTAGTCCTGTTTGTAACAGTTACCCCTTGTAAAGGCGAATTATCCTCTTGGGCTATAACACTACCAGAAACTTTTGTATCCTGAGCCAATATTTGACCAGAAAATAGAAATAGAGTTGCTGATATTATCAGCCTAAGAAATTTTCTCATATGCAATATTTAATTAATTGTAGGAAAAATTTTCATGAATAAGACAATCAATTTGTTTAAGTAGCTGCGTAATTAATAATTATTCTTAATAAATTTATAGGCATTTCAAGCAATCAGTTTCAAGCAGGATAGAGGTGTAATAAAATGGAAAACTATGATTTTTTTTTTATATTCATAATTTCTTCGTTTTATTTTTATTCACAGGTTTATTATTAGCAGCCGGTGACTCTGTACTATTTTCGGGCCTCTCTTCTTCATATGTATCGAAATATGGGCTAAAGATATTTGCCAACTTTTTTGCCTGGTAGATATTCCGATTATATTTATTGCCCAAAATAATTATTGTAACAGAATCCTGTATAAGCCGCATCAACATTGTATTATTGCCATGCCACCAACCACCATGAAAAATAATTTTTTTCCCGTTAGGATAAATATTCATTCTCCACCCATATCCATAATTTTTTATTCCGGGCTTTTCATTGCTGTAAGGTGTAAAAGCTTCCTCTAAAGTTTGGTTACTAAAAATTTGATTGTTGTACATTGCCTGATCCCACTTTAGTAAATCTCTTGCAGTGCTGTAGATATTTTTATCTCCGAATCCTACATCTAAAAAACTTAACCGCTCACGTCTTCCACGCCAATCGTAGGAGGGCATTGCTCTTGCAGAATCTTTCATTGTAAATACATAAGTGTCGCTCATTTTTAATGGAGTAAAAAAGCTGTGCTGTAAAAATTCAGAATAACTTTTTCCGGAGGCTTTTTCTATTATTAATCCAAGAAGACTATAGTTTGTGTTGCAATAACTGAAATGTGTATTTGGTAAGTGTGTTAATGGCGGCTGGTATTTTATAAGATAATTTACCACATCATTATTATTACAATATTGTTTTACATCCCAGCCAAGCTGTTGCATAAAATACAAATAATTAGGTAAGCCACTTCTGTGATTGAGTAACATTTTTATTGTAATTCCATTATACGGAAATTCCGGAAAATAATTTTTCACATCATCATCTAATTTTAATTTTCCTTGTTCTGCTAATTTTAAAATTGCCATTGCAGTAAATGTTTTGGAAACTGATGCAAGATGAAATGCACTGTGTTCGTTCAGCGAATCTTTTTTCTCCAAATTAAAATACCCATGATATTTTTCAAAAATCACATGTCCTTTTTTAGCAACCAATATAGCACCATTAAAACCACTGCGCAGCAATGTAGAATCATAAAAACCTTCGATGGCATTATAATACTTTATCGAATCTTTCTCACTTAAATTACCTGCAACAGGTTGTGTATAATAGATGGAATCTTTATAATTAATTTTTTCATTTGCAGCGCCGGGGGAGCATGCAATAAAAAATAAAGCAGAATAAATGATTACCTGAATCTTTTTCAAAAAGGACATTGCGATCAGTAAAAAGTTAACGGGTTATATTTGCATTTGCAAGATACAGTACAAATTAATATGGCAAATAAAAAAACAACGAGTTACCCTAAAGAAAAAATAAATATTCTTTTTTTAGAAAATATAAGCGATGCCGCCATAAAAAAATTTAATGATGCCGGATATGTTTCTGTAAAAAAAATTAGTGCAGCATTAAGTAAAAATGAATTAATTAATGAAATAAAAAATGTTCACCTCTTGGGCATTCGTTCTAAAACACAAATAACAAAAAATGTTTTAGCGGCTGCGGAAAAACTACAGGCTATCGGTTGTTTTTGCATTGGTGTAAACCAGGTTGATATAAATGCTGCAACAAAAAAAGGCATAGCAGTTTTTAACGCACCATACTCTAACACTCGCTCTGTAGCTGAGTTGGTAATTGCATCTTCAATAATGCTGATAAGAAGAATACCGGATAAAAATATGGCCGCCCATAATGGTATATGGTTAAAAGAAGCAAAAGGAAGTTATGAATTAAGAGGAAAAACTTTAGGAATAATCGGTTATGGAAACATTGGTTCGCAGGTAAGTGTTTTGGCAGAATCACTTGGTATGAAAGTGATTTTTTATGATACGGAAACAAGAATGCCTTTAGGGAATGCCGAAGACAAAAAAACATTGAAAGATGTTTTGAACCACGCAGATATAATCACCCTTCATGTGCCTGAATTGGAATCAACAAAAAATTTAATCAATAAAAACAACATTAAATATTTTAAAAAAAATGCTATTTTAATCAATTATGCCAGGGGTGAAGTTGTGGATTTGAATGCTCTGCGAAAAGCTTTGCAAGATGGATATTTGGCTGGTGCTGCAGTGGATGTATATCCAACTGAGCCTGAAAAAAATGGTGATAAATTTTCCACTCCATTACAAGGTTTGAGCAATGTAATTCTTACACCGCACATTGGTGGCTCTACCGAAGAAGCACAGCAAAATATAGGTGAAGATGTAAGCAATAAATTATTTAATTTTTTAGAGAAAGGCATTACTACCGGTTCACATTCTGTGCCTGCTTTAAGTTTACCTCCGCAGGAAGGGACTCATCGCATTTTGCATATTCATAATAATGTACCCGGCGTTTTATCTGAAATAAATACTCAACTTTCAAAACATAAAATAAATATTCTTGCACAATATTTAAAAACGAATGATCTGATTGGTTATGTTGTTTTAGATGTAGATAAAAGCTTATCAGGCGAGGCTTTGGAGCTTTTAAGAAAAGTGAAGAATACAATTAAGGTCAGACTTTTATATTAGTAATTGGTCAATAAGTCAATGGTCAATGTAATATCCAAAAATTACTTATTGACCTAATGACTATTGACAAACATAAACTGACAAAATGAAAATAGTTATAATAGGCGGCGGTTTCGGCGGATTAAAAATTGCCCGATCTCTAAACAATAAAGCCGGCTTTGAAATACTACTTTTAGATAAATACAATTATCACCAGTTTCAGCCATTGTTTTATCAGGTAGCAACTGCGGGGCTTGATGCAAGCAACATTTCCTTTCCACTCCGGAAAGTTTTTCATAAAAGCAGGAATGTACATTTTCGGATGGCGGAAGTAAAAGAAATTATTTCTGAAGAAAATAAAGTTGTTACAGACATAGGTGAATTCAGTTATGATATTTTGGTATTAGCAACCGGCGCTGATACAAATTTTTTTGGCAATCAGCATTTAATTGAAAATGCTTTCCCCATGAAAAGCACTGTAGAGGCTGTTCAACTTCGTCACCGGTTAATTTTAAATTTTGAAGATGCACTTTCAGCTAAAGATGAAAAAGAATTGCAAAGATTAATGACAGTTGTTGTTGTAGGCGGCGGCCCAACGGGGGTAGAGATGAGCGGCGCCATTGCAGACATGCGCAGATTCGTTTTGCCTAAAGATTATCCTGAGCTTGATTTTAAAAAAATGAAAATTTATTTGATTGAAGGCGGCCCAAAAACATTAGGTACTATGAGCGAAAAATCCAGTCAAGATTCATACGATTATTTAAAAAAATTAAACGTAATTGTTGAAACAAATACTGTTGTAAAAGACTACGATGGAAAAACGGTCACTCTCCAAGACGGAACTACGGTAGAAAGTGAAATGGTTATTTGGGCAGCAGGAATTAAAGGGAATGTACCCGAAGGAATAAATAAAGAATTAATTGTAAAAGGCAACAGGATTAAAGTTGACAGAATGAGCAAAGTGTTTGGGTTCGAAAATATTTATGCCATTGGTGATGTGGCTTATATGGAAACAGAAAAATATCCTCATGGCCATCCGCAAGTGGCGTCAGTAGCTATTCAACAGGGCAAGTTGCTTGCATATAATTTGCGAAGAATGGAAATGAAAAGCCCCCATGTAGAAGAGTTTGAATATTTTGATAAAGGCACAATGGCAACTGTTGGCCGAAACCTTGCAGTAGTGGATATTCCTAAGCCCAAATTGCATTTCAAAGGATTTTTTGCATGGCTGTTGTGGATGGGTTTGCACCTTGTTTTACTGCTTGGAGTAAAAAACCGGTTTGCAGTTTTTAGTAACTGGATTTATAATTACATCACTTACGATCAAAATCTCCGGTTGATATTCAGAGAATTTTACCGGGCAAAAAAAGAGAAATAATTTTTTTATTCTCTGTAAAAAATGTTGCCAAAAAATATGCAGATGAAAGTAATGCGACCCTTCGATGAACTCAGGATAAACTCCCCGATGCTGCAATGAAATACAATCGCCTGTAACCAAAAATTTTCTTAAACAAGATTCAATTCATACTCCCATAAACTTAGTGTTCCTCTTGCCGGTATTGGGTTATTAAATGCAATTGGGCTTTTCAGCATCCATGCATATCTTCCGGATGTGTAATCGCCAAATGCTTTTTCTTCCATTGTAAGTTTGTTCATCTCTGCATCGTTTAAAAATAATTCTTCTGTTCTTACAATGTCTGTAAGTGTTGCCACGCCTATTATTGCGCCGAATGGAAGTTTTTTAAAATCGGTAATATATTTTGTAAAAGGAAGTTCAGTTGCAAAAATACTTCCAGCCTTTCCCTGGCTTGCATGTATCAATAAATTTCCGCGGTGTTGCGTTTGCCAGCTTCTTGTTTCAATATTTTTTACACCCATTACAACAAGCGATGCCCACGGCTGCAATAATGATAAGGCCTTCATTTATGCATCGATAATTTCTGAATAATTTTATTTGATGCAGGATCAGCATACAATCCAAATGCGCTGGTAATTATCCCTTTTGTTTTTCCGTCTTTTGATTCTACTGCATACACAACATCTTCATCATCCGGATTGGAATCGCCTTCAAAGCGATGCACTTCCACAATTTCAAAATCCTCAGGTTGCAGACACACTTTATTTTCAAAACATATTAATTTATCAGCAGCAATATTAAAATCAATAGTATAGCCTCTTTCTTTTAATCCTTTCACAGCCTCTGTTACAGTATCGTAATTATTCATAAATTATTTTTAATTATCGGCGTTGGTTTATGAAATCTTGATAAATATAAAATTACAAAAAGTGTTACTGCCGCGGTTATTGAAAAAGTTGTAACTGATCCGAAGGTAAACCATAAAAAACCTGTAAGGCTACTGGCAAGTAAAGCACAAATGCTTTGCAGACCTGTGTATGTTCCGATAGCAGTTGCAGTTTCAGTTTTATTTACAATGTTGCTTACCCATGCCTTGGAAATGCCTTCTGTGGCTGCAGCATATAATCCATAAAGAAAAAAAAGTATAAAAAAAATAATGAGATTATTGTTAACAGCAAAACCTGCGTACACAATCGCAAACACAAATAATCCAATAAGAAATATTTTTTTCAATCCAAGTTTATCTGCTAAAATTCCTATAGGATAAGCAAGCAATGCAAAAATTAAATTGTAAAAAATGTATACACCAATTACCGATGTATCATTCAATCCGCTTTCTTTCATTCGTAATAATAAAAAAACATCTGAGCTGTTGAAGGTTGCAAAAAGTAATAAACCAATCAATAATCTTTTATATTCTTTCGGGCTATTTTTCCAGTAAGAAAATATGGCAAAGAAGTTCCACTTTTCTTTTTTGATATCTGTTTTTTTCTGCAGCTTTTTTTCTTTTATAAAAAGTGTAAAAAGAATTGCGATCATACCCGGGAAAAATGCAATAATGAAAAGCGTTTTATAATTTTCAGGATAAAAATATAAATACGCTAATGCAATGGCAGGGCCAATTACAGCGCCCAATGTATCCAGGCTGCGATGGAAACCAAATACTCTTCCTTTGTTTTCTTTGGTACATTCATCACTTAGCATTGCATCTCTTGCGCCGGTGCGTAAACCTTTTCCTAACCTATCAATAGTTCTTGCAAAAAATATCCATAATGGGTAAACAAAAACTGCCATCATAGGTTTTGATATCGCACTTAGTCCATAGCCAAATTGTACAAAAGGAAGCCTTTTTCCAATGCGGTCACTCATCTGCCCAAAATAACCTTTACTTAATCCTGCAACAGCTTCAGCAAATCCCTCCAGCACACCAATTAATAAAAATGAAAAACCAATACTTCTTAAAAATACAGGCATAACAGGGTAGAGCATTTCACTTGCCATATCTGTAAAAAGGCTAACCAGTGAAAGTATCCATATAGTTCTCGTGATTATCTTCATTGGTTAAAAATAGTTATTAATCTAATAGTTATTTAGTCAAGATTATTGGGCCAATATAATTAAATAACAAAAATATTTTCCGGTACCCTAATTACTATAGACAAATGACTAATGACTAAATTTGTGAAATATGAGTAAGAAAAAAGGGAAAGATTTTAAGAATAAGAATAAATTTTTAAAAGGTAAATTAGATGTAACCCGTTCCGGAATTGGGTATGTAATTGTTGAAGGTTTGGAAAAAGATATATTTATTCGTCCGCACGATTTTAATAAAGCTTTTCATGGTGATACTGTTAGAATAAGCATGAAGGAACAAAATGGTAAACGTTCCGAAGGCAGGGTGGAAGAGGTTTTAGAAAGAAAGCAAACAGAGTTTATTGGCAATATAGAAGTGAGTGACACATTCGCTTTCTTCACACCAGACAGCCAAAAGCCAATGCC
>JALYYX010000331.1 GCA_030946075.1 Bacteroidota bacterium
TTTTTCATCATTTTTTTTTCTGAGTCGCATCCCATAAAAATTACCAGCATAAAAAATATGCCCAATACTGATATTACAGAAGGCATGATACTTCTTCTTTTGTTTGTCATTTTAATTGTTTTCATAATTGTGTTTTTATAGTGTTTGTAAAAATTGTTTGTATTTTTTATTTATTATTAATTCATTTTTTGTAAAATATCTGCTGCTTTGCTAAAAAACTTTTTTACAGCATCTCTTTGATCAAGTGTGAGCACATCAGGATTTATAGCATCCGATGAAATTTTTAATTCACCAGCTTCATTTGCCAGCCCAGGATACTTTTCCTGCTGCATGTTTTTCAAAACGCCGGATAAAATATCAGCAGCTTTTTTAATAGCGCCTGCATGTGTTGTTGCATTCGGGTCGTTGGTTATTTGATCTGCATAAGCACGTGCCGTATCTAAATTTCCTTTAACATCATAGCCTGCTTCACGTGCCATAGCATTTGTGGCATCTGATAATTTTAAAAGTGACTTACTGGTAAACTCATGGTCAAGCCCCATTTTATTGGTATCTGATTGAATAAAATTTATATATGCAGCAACAGTAGTGTTATTCTCATGCACATTTATTAAGTCTGATGCAACAGGTTGTTCTTTCACATCATCGTTTTCTTTATTTTTATTAAATAGTAAAAAGTAAAGGAGCAAAGCAATAGCCGCAATGCCGAGTATCCAGGGCCAAATGGGTTTTTTCTTTTCTATTTTAATTTCTGCCATAAAATATATTTTATTTATTTATTAAATTATTTTCAGTTAATTGAATTTACCTGTATCCAGTACTATTTGCCCGCCGGGGTATTGATAGTCTGCATTGTCTTCGGCTGTTATAAATACTCTTACAGGTTTATAGGGTGTAACTGTTTTTAATGAGCTCTTAAGTGTTTTGGAGAGCAAGCTGCTTGATGTATTCAATTGCCCAAGGTTTTTTGTACCATTTGACTCAGTGTCCATCCATACTACATACATTTCTTTAGAGGGATTTAATCGTTTAGAATCTGCCAGGCGTATTGTGCTTAAATCAATATTGTAATTATTGTTTTTATCTTTTTTAATTTTTACTGAACCCTCTGCTGCAGGCACTACAGATGAAGTTGAAAAAGCATGTTTAGTTGCGCAGGACTGAAGTATCACACCAACAAATAGTGTTATGATAAAAGATAAAAAGATTCGCGGATAATTTAGTTTCATTGTTTTCATTTTTATAAATTTTGTTTGAGTATATATATTTTAAACGTTACCTTTTAGCATTCATATCCGCTTTTAATAATTGTTGAAATCATTTTAAATTTTTGTTTAGCAGAAAAGAATTGCCGGGTTTGTGCCGGAATAACCATCCCTTCGCCTAACTTCAATTTGAATTTTTTATCATTAATGCTAACTTCTGCTGTGCCGTCAATTATCTGAATAAAGTTGTCGAACCGTGATGTTTTTTCAGACAGCTCTTCACCGGCTGCAAATGAGGATAGCGTTACATTCCCTGTTATTTTTTTTAAGATGGTTTTAGTTAAAACGGCGTCAGGCACGTATTCAATTAGCTCAATAATAATGTGAGCTTTTGATTTTTTCAACTCCGTTTTATCTTTATCTTTTTTCAAATAATTTTCATTTATTTATTTGATCAAAGTTGAATCAATTACACGGGGGTATTGTTACATGATAATGCAGGAGTGTTACATAATTTACTGATTGGAACATTATGCCGGCTGAAAATGAAGAGATTTTTTACTGAGGCTTTTTCATAAACTTCCCCTGCCGGTAAGCCGTTGGTGCTTCATGTTTTTAAAAAAAGACGGCGTTAAACCGGTTACTTTTTTAAATTGGTTAGATAGGTGGGCTACGCTGCTGTAGTGTAACTGATAAGCAATATCAGTAAGTGAAAGCTCATTATAAATCAATAATTCTTTTACCCTTTCAATTTTATGAGCTATGATGTAATGCTCTATGGTAGTGCCTTTTACTTCAGAAAATAAATTAGATAAATAATGGTACTCGTAGCCAAGCTTTTCGCTCAGGTGGTTTGAAAAATTCAAAAGCGGGGGCTCATCCCTATAATGAATCATCTCAACAATAATATTTTTAATTTTTTCAATAAGAATGCTCTTTTTATCCTCCATCAGTTCAAAGCCAAATTTTTTTAAAGATGCGTTAAGTTGTTTGTATTTTTTTTCAGTAAGATTTTCTTTTATTTCCACTTCTCCCAATTCCACGATTGTGTAATGCAGTCGCAAATCTTCTAAAACAGCCTTTACTATTATTTTACAACGAAGGCTTACCATATTTCTAATTATAAGGCGCATTACATTATATTAATTATTCTTTTATCAAGTTATGATAAATTATTCAGTTACATTAAAAGTTGTAAATGAAATTTACTACATAATAAATAAACAGCCAACCAAATTACTTATCCTGATTTTTGATGTATAATTCCTGCACCAATATCATAATAATTACCATCAGAGGTGTTGCTAAAACCAATCCCCATCCGCCGGTTAACGGGCTAATTAATAGTTGTGCAATAATTATTAAAGCCGGAGGAATGCTGATTAACTTTTGCTGAACAAGCGGCGTTATAAAATTACTTTCCAAAACCTGTATCACCACATACATACCTGCAACAATAGCGGCTGTAACCGGGCTTACCATTAAAGCCACCAGCACAGCCGGTATCATTGCTATAAGGGGTCCAAAGTTGGGGATGAAATTCAGCAGCCCTGCAATAATGGCTAATACAAGCCACATTGGTAGTCCAACAATTGCCAAACCAATTGCAGTTAAAATAAAAACAACAAACATGGCAAAGATTTTACCTTTTAGCCATTTACTTAAATTTTCGCCAAGTTTGTTTAAAATATTTTCACCTTCTTTTTTACCATTTTTGGGTATCAGCTTTACAATTCCTTTTTTGTAAACATCCGGTGAAACGGTAAAGAACATCCCGATAAATAATACAACATAAATATCTCCTAACACACCAAAAGTAGTTTTAAAGAAAGTGCTCATAATACCCTGTGCCTTTTTCATCGACTGGGGTGATGATATTTTTTCAACTATTTTTTTTCCGATAGAACTCTCACTTAATGCAGCTTTTGCTTTCTCAATTGTTGCAGGTAGTGTTTCAGTTAACTGTGTTACCTGACTTTGAACTTTAGCGCCGATCAACCATGATAATGCAGCTATTAATAATAATGTTCCAATCACTGAAACAAGTAAACATATATTTTCTTTCCACTTTGTTTTCCGGCAAATTAATCCACTGAGCCCTCTGAAGAATATGGCTATCAAAGCGCCTGCTAATATCAATAACAGAACACTAAAGGTTGCTTTTAGAAATAGAAGTAAAATAATTATCAGGGCTATAATAGTTCCGCCAATCCAAACTTTTTGGGTAAAAGAATAATTTTTTTCAGTAGCATCTTTTAAAGGCATTAATAACTTTTCTTAAATGCGGCATTATTGTTTATAATATTTTGAAGGTAGGGAACATTTACGAGTATTATGTTTACCGCATGAATATTGCTATATCATTAAAAATTTAAGGGATGCTTCAGGTAATTTTAAAATGGTTTAGAGTCGCTTATAAAAAAACAATTACCAGTATAGCTTTTCTTCCTGCCATTATCGCCACCTTATTTTTATTGCTTTCTTTCGTAATGATCGCATTTGATTTTTCTTCTACCGGTAAAAACATAAAAGCTAATCTTCATTGGCTTAGCCTGAAAGATGCCAGTACCGCAAGAAGTATTTGTTCTGCAATTGCCGGAGGAGTTATTTCGCTTGCGGTTTTTAGTTTTAGCATGGTAATGATTTTGCTTAACCAGGCAGCAAGCCAAATGACTAACAGGATTTTGGGAAAGCTTATTGGCAACAGGTTTCAGCAGGTTGTTTTGGGATTTTATATCGGCACTATTGTTTACGCTTTGTTTTTACTTAGCACAATCCGTGATATTAATTCGGGAATTTATGTTCCTGCTATAAGTACGTATTTG
>JALYYX010000311.1 GCA_030946075.1 Bacteroidota bacterium
TACCTGAGCCAGTGGAGGGATTCGAACCCCCGACCAGCTGATTACAAATCAGCTGCTCTGGCCAACTGAGCTACACTGGCAAATTGCCTCAAATACACGTTGCAATGAACTTCCTTTTAAAATATCCGCGAAAGGCTATTTTTTGGGAAGGCAAAGGTAATGGAAAATGTTTAATGGAAAAATTTTGAAAAAGAATATTTATTTCAAAAAAAGCAAGGTGGCTAATCATTAATAAACCGAAGCAGAATTGGGTTTCAAAAATAATCTCACTAAAAACATTTGTGCAGCAATAGAAAAAAAATCCCCGGAGATCATCGAGGGCACTGAAAAAGTCTATTTAAGAATTGAATGTTAATAAAAAGGGTGTAGAAAACGCAAGTTTACCTACACCCTTTTTTGTATTTTGTATTTGCTTCAAAAGTCTAACAAGATGCTGATACAACAAACAGAATTTCAATTTAGTGAGTATAGTTCACTTTATGATTTGATTGTACCAAAGGAGAATCTTCTCAGGAAGATCAACGACGTGATAGATTTTTCCTTCGTTTACAATGAATTGGTAACTAAATATTGTCAAAATAATGGTCGTACCGCTGAAAGTCCTGTTCGGATGTTCAAGTATTTATTGCTAAAGACCATTTATGATATTTCTGATGTTGATGTAGTTGAGCGTTCACGTTTTGATATGTCGTTCAAGTATTTTTTAGATATGTCACCTGAGGATGATGTAATTAATCCCAGCTCACTTACAAAATTTAGAAAGCTAAGGTTAAAAGATACAGATTTATTGAACCTCCTTATAAGCAAAACCGTCACCCTGGCTATTGAAAAAGGAGTAATCAGATCTAAATCAATCATTGTTGATGCTACCCATACTTTATCCAGATCAAATCCATTCTCAGCCATCGAAGTTCTAAGAGAACGTTCAAAGCAACTTCGAAAAACTATATATATGTATGATGAAGACTGGAAGAGTCGCATGCCGGGAAAGCATATTGACAATGATTTAGAAAAGGAGTTAGCGTATTGTAAAGAACTTAAAGAGATGGTTGAGAAAGAGCCATCCATCAGCTCAATTCCTGCGGTACAAGAAAAATTAAATATCTTAAAGGAAACTGTTGAAGACACTCAGGAAAATATTGTGTTATCAAAAGATGAGGATGCCAAAACAGGCCATAAATCTGCAGAGAGTTCATTCTTTGGTTATAAGACACACTTAGCCATGAGCGAAGAGCGCATAATAACAGCCGCAGTGGTAACATCAGGTGAAAAAGGTGACGGGCCGGAGCTGCCTGCACTTTTAGAAATTAGCCAGGAAAATGGAATTGAAGTTGACACCATTATCGGCGACGCCGCCTACTCAGGAAAGGAAAATATTCAGCTAACCAGTGAGCAAAATATTAAAATAGTAGCAAAACTAAATCCATCAATTACACAAGGCTTTAGAAAAAACGAAGACAAATTTGATTACAATAAAGATGCAGACATGTTTGTATGTCCTGCAGGCCACATTGCTATAAGAAAGGCCAGACAAGGGAAAAAGAACGTAGGAGAAAATCAAGTAAACACATACTACTTTGATGTTGAAAAATGTAAAACCTGCCCTCTGAGAAAGGGCTGCTATAAAGAGGGAGCAAAGTCAAAAACTTACTCTGTATCTATAAAATCAGACCTTCACCAGGAACAGATTGCTTTTCAAGAAACCGAATATTTTAAAACAAAGGCAAAGCATCGATACAAAATAGAAGCAAAGAATAGTGAATTAAAAAATGTTCACGGATACGACAGAGCTTCATCGTATGGAATAAATAATATGCAAATCCAGGGAGCTATGGCAATCTTTACGGTAAATCTGAAAAGAATACTGAAACTAAGTTCTCAAATGCAATCTGAATAGATATATAACAAAAATGTTTCCCAGACATTAATCTTAAGACAAATAGAGTTCAATAACTGCCCCTATTCCCTCCCCCAAAAAAAAGTACAAATAAAAAAGCGATTAAGCTAAAAGTGATTTTAACTTAATCGCTATACAAGTTCTCTTCTAAAAGGAGAGACTTTTTCAGTGCCCTCAGATCATCCGGGATTTTTTTATTTGAATTTAACAAAGACTATTTGCTTGTTTCTTCTTCAGCAGCATCTGTCGTATCTTCTTTTTTTATATTTTCTTTTTTTGCATCTTCCTTTTCAGCTTCTGCATTATCTTTCGCTTCAGCTATTAACGAGCTAT
>JALYYX010000338.1 GCA_030946075.1 Bacteroidota bacterium
GTAAGAGATAGTGCAGAACAGGCAGGAGCCAAAGAGGTGTATTTATTACATGAACCTATGGCTGCGGCTTTAGGCATTGGTATAGATGTGGAAGAACCTGTTGGAAATATGATCATCGATATTGGAGGTGGAACAACAGGAATTACGGTAATTGCTTTGGCAGGTATTGTTTGCGACCAATCTATCCGTATTGCAGGCGATGAATTTACCGCTGATATTATGGAAGCCCTTCGCCGGTATCACAGTTTGTTAATTGGTGAAAGAACTGCCGAACAAATTAAAATTCAGATTGGCGCTGCCATGAAAGATCTTGAAAATCCTCCTGACGATATTCCGGTGAATGGACGTGATCTTGTTACAGGAATTCCAAAACAAATTTTTGTAAGCTACCAGGAAATTGCAGAAGCGCTGGATAAATCAATTTTTAAAATTGAAGAAGCAATTCTTAAAGCGCTGGAAACAACTCCTCCGGAACTGGCATCAGATATTTATCGCCGTGGATTATATTTAACCGGCGGTGGCGCTTTGCTGAGAGGCCTTGATAAAAGATTAAGTGCAAAAATAAAATTGCCAGTGCATGTTGCTGACGATCCTTTAAAAAGCGTGGTAAGAGGTACCGGCCTTGCATTAAAACATTATGACCGCTATCCTTTTGTAATGAGATAGTTTTGGAGGTATATAAAGTAAAGGGGTATATAAAGTAATTAATGTATGAATATCAATTCATTTGGCTTTGAAGATTTAGAAATTTGGAAAAAAGCCCGTTCATTAAAAATTGAAATTTCTGCCACAATAAAATCTTTCCCTGCTGAAGAAAAATTTAGGTTAGCAGATCAAATATTACGTAGCGCAAGATCTATCGGAGCTTTAATTGCAGAAGGACATGGCAGGTTCTCTTATCCCGATCAGATTCATTTCTGTATACAGGCAAGAGGTTCGTTAACAGAAACAATAAATCACCTGATTGATGCTTTGGATGCAAATTATATTTCAGAAATAATATTGGAAGATTATAGAATTAAGTTTAAAGAATTAGAAAGGATGTTGAATGGATATATTATCTATCTGCGTTCTCAAAAGGATTTGAAAACTTCAAAGCTTGCTTAACCTTATAAACTTTATCTACTTTATATACCCATTTAGTGCGTAACATTTTTCTTTTCATTCGCAGATATTTTAATTTCCTTTTCTTTTTAGCACTGCAAGGTTTTTGCCTCTTTATGCTTTTCAATTACAATCGTTTTCACAATGCAATATTCATGAATATTGCTAACGATGTTACAGGAAAAGTTTACCAGCAATACAATAGCGTAGAATATTATTTTCAGTTAAAGAGAACAAATGATTCTTTGGTGAAGGCTAATGAAAGATTGTACAATAAATTAAAACAGGATTTTCAAATGCCCGATACAATAAATAAAATTGCTGTTGATACCATTAAAATAGATTCAGTAGAGAAATATAGAAAATACTTATACAAAGAAGCAAAGGTTGTAGGTAATTCTGTTAGCCTCCCTAATAATTATGTACAAATAAATCGTGGAGCACTACAAGGTTTACAAAAAGATATGGGAGTTATTGAGGCAAACAATGCAGTAGTGGGAACAGTGATTGATGTGAGCAGTAATTATGCAGTTGTGATGAGCCTTCTGCACCTTCAAAGTAATATTAGTGCAAAGCTTAAAAAAACAGGGGAGACAGGTATAATTGTTTGGGATGGCAAAAAGCCTAACATAGTTTTATTAAAAGATATTGGCAAAAATGCAAGAGTGAATAAAGGCGATTCTGTTATTACCAGTGGGTTTTCTGATAAATTTCCTTATGGATTATTAATTGGAACTATTGATGAAATTATTTCAGATAAAAGCAGTAATACTTACACGATAAAAGTAAAAACAGCATGCAATTTTTATACTGTACAGTTTGTATATGTAATCAATAATCTTCAAAAAGAAGAGCCGGCAGAGCTTTTGAAAAAAGTTAAAAAAACAAATGAGTAAGCTGGTAAAAAATATAATCAGGTTTATACTTTTTATTTTGGTTCAGGTATTTGTACTTAATCAAATTCCGCCTTTGCATCATCTCATTAACCCATATATTTATTTTTTATTTATTTTATGGCTGCCGTTTAAAATTGGCCGCAGAAGCTTAATGCTTTTGGCATTAGCAATTGGCCTTGTATTGGATTATTTTACAAAAACCCCCGGTCTTCATGCAGCTCCCTGCGTACTGATCGCTTATCTGCGGCCATTTTTAATAAATGTTTTAATAACACAGGAAGGCGTTGAAGCAAACTATGAAGAACCTTCTATAAAGAGTATGGGGTTTGCATCTTATTTTATGTATGTTTCAGTTCTAACACTTATACATCACGCCTTTCTTTTTTTGTTAGAGGCCTTGCAGTTTGCAGGTGTTTGGTATTTTTTTGGTAAAACACTTTTATCGGTTGCCATAAGTTTGTTCTTAATTTTAATTGCAGAATTATTATTTGTTCGTAAGCAAAAATTTAGAACAAATACCGCGTAGAGATATTAATTTTGCAATTATTCCGTTCTCTTATCACACCCCTTTTAAATCACTAATTAGTGCCCGTTTTTAATCAGTCCCGTAAAAATGTAATCAGCCTCATTTTTATTGTTATGTGCCTTATAATAATCATGCAGTTATTTAATCTGCAGATCATCAATAAAAAATATTCCATAATGGCTGATGAACAGGGTAAATTTAGAAAAGTAATTTATCCCGATCGTGGAACTCTGTTTGACCGAAAGGGAAAGGCCATTTTACAAAATACAATTATCTACGACCTAATGGTTACGCCGGCAAAATTAAAAGGAGTAGATACTCCTGCACTTTGCAGAATATTAAATATTGATACAGCAGAATTTAGAAAAAGAATTATTACTGCTATAATAAAAAATAAAAGTTACAGGCCATCAGTTTTTGAATCGCTTTTGCCTGAAGAAAAAATTGCAAAGCTTAATGAAAGCATGTACAAATTTGTTCCTGCTTTTTATTTACAGGAAAGGCCGGTAAGAGATTATCCTTATGATGCTGCAGGAAATATTTTAGGTTATCTCTCAGAAGTGGATTCTTCCTTCTTAAAAAAACATGCGGATGAAGGTTACCAGATTGGTGATTATGCAGGCTGGACTGGACTTGAGCATACCTATGAAAAAGTTTTAATGGGCCAGCGTGGCATAGAGTTCTGGAAAAGAGATAATAAAAACCGTTTAACAGAAAGATTGGAAAATGGCAAATATGATACTGCTGCAGTTGCCGGGCAAAACATGCACATGGCATTGGATATTGATTTGCAAATGCTTGGTGAAAAATTAATGGATAATAAAGTAGGTGCCATCGTTGCAATTGATCCAAAAACAGGCGGCATTCTTGCAATGGTAAGCACCCCAACATATAAACCAAAATTGTTAAGCGGCGCAGGAAGAAAAAAACATTATGCAGAATTGCTTTTGGATCCACGTCAACCTTTTTTAAACAGAACTGTAAATGCTACCTACGCACCAGGATCAACTTTTAAAACTTTGCAAGGCTTAATTGGCCTGAAGGAAGGAGTAATTACTCCATCAACAAAATTTGTATGCACAGGCGCATTTTATGGCTGCGGTAAACCAATGGGTTGTCTCGACCCGGGTGTGTTTGAATTAAAAACTGCCATCACACATTCATGCAATACATACTTTGCCAATGTAATGCAAAGAGTTATCAATAATCCCATTTACGGCTCTGTTGACAGCAGCCTTCAGGTGTGGGATAATTATATGTATTCATTTGGCTTAGGTCATAAATTAGGGGTTGACATTCCTACAGAAAAACCGGGTAAAATTCCTACCAAAAAAACATACAATAAATTATACGGTGAAAAACATTGGAATTTTTGCACCTTTCGTTCTGTAAGTATTGGTCAGGGCGAAGTTGACGTTACTCCCATTCAGGTTGCAAATGAAATGGCTTATCTCGCAAATAAAGGCTGGTATAAAACACCGCATCTAATTGATTCCATTGATGGAGGAGACGTTTATGGAATGCTTACAAAATATAAAGAAAAACATACTGCATTAGATATTCCCGACAGTGTTTTTGAAGCTGTGCATGATGGTATGCAGGGGGTAATGGAAACCGGAACAGGAAGCGCAGCAAAGGTTCCGGGCATTATTGTTTGCGGAAAAACAGGTACAGTTGAAAACGCCTATAAAGGCGTAAAACAAAAAGACCATGCTTTTTTTGCTGCTTTTGCTCCGAGAAATAATCCGAAAATAGCCATTGCTGTTATTTGTGAGAATGCAGGTTTTGGTGCCAACTCAGCCGCGCCCATTGCCAGCCTTATGATAGAACAATATTTAAGAGATTCTATTCCTGAACCGGACCGTAAAGCAAAAATTGAAACTATCTCAAAATTAAATTTAATACCTCCACGCATTTACAGAGAACTGAGGGTTCAGGATTCTCTAATGCATTCAAAAGACTCAGCATATCTTATTTCCAAAGGGTTTATAAAAATAATTAAAGATACTTTGGGGATAGATGAAAATGATGAAGATGATTTGGATAAATTAAAAAAAGAAAAACAACAGGAACAAAAAAAGAAAGAGCTTCCGGGGAAAATAGATAACAAACCAAATGTAGAGGGTACTTTACCTGATGAAAAAAAGAAATCTGTAATAAAAGATACAACACAATAATAAAAATGCGAAACGAGGCTGCATTAAGTAAAGGGATTGACTGGACAATTGTTTGGCTTTACATCATTTTTATTTCCATAGGTTTTCTCTGCATTTTTTCTGTTGAGCACCGCAGCCAGGAAAATGTTATACAAAGTATTATCAACCTTAAAAAAAATTATTCACGCCAGCTTTTATTCATTGCCATTTCTCTGGTGGTAGCAGTTTTTATCTCCTTAACTGACAGTAAATTTTTTACAGCTACTGCAAACCTTGGCTATGCATTTGGGTTAGTATTAATGATGGCAACATTTGTGGTTGGTAAAGATATTAACGGCTCAAGATCATGGATACCACTGGGTTTCTTTAACCTTCAGCCTGTAGAGACTTGCAAAATTTTTACAGCACTTGCGCTTGCAAAATATCTTTCAAGATCCGAAACTGATTTTAGAAAAACCCAATCTCAAATTATTGCAGCAGCACTTGCATTGATTCCTATAATCTTTTCTCTAATGCAAAACGAAACAGGATTAGCCCTTGTATATTTTGCTTTTTTAATTCCTATGTACCGCGAAGGGCTGCCACCTATTTATTTAATAATAGGGCTTTCATTTGCAGTATTAATTGTTGCAACAATACTTATTGAAAAAAATACTCTTGCAATAATTTTAACTGTTATCGCAGGCATAGCTGCATACATTTTGCGAAAAGCTATCAGAAGACAAAAACAGATTTTATTATTTATTGCTGGTGTGTGGATATTATGTGTAGGCGTTCAGCGATTTGCTGTACCCTATATTTTTAAACACGTTCTGCATCCATACCAGGTTGAAAGGATATTAAACACTTTTGGAGTTGATTATGTACCGGAAGATAAAACTGCTGCTGTACAGTTAAATGAGCAAAAACAAATTGGAATAGATTCCAAACGGCATAAAAAAGAAAAATCAGATTATAATGTAAAGCAATCGAAAATTGCAATAGGCTCAGGAGGTATGTGGGGCAAGGGTTTCCTTAAGGGAACACAAACGCAGGGGGATTTTGTGCC
>JALYYX010000392.1 GCA_030946075.1 Bacteroidota bacterium
GTGCTGTACACATCTTTATCCTGAAATACATTGGGGTCGCTGCTTTTACCTCCCGCCATTAAAAAAAAACCTACGGCCATCACGGTCAACCCAATGAGCATCCATTTATAATTTTCTTTAGTGAAAAGTGTATTGGTTATTTTTTCTTTTGTGTTAGCGGAGGTAGCTTTTTTAGTTTGTGCCATATAATTTTTTCAATAGTGTAAAAGTAACATTTGTAGATGGATCAATAAAGATCATCCAGTTTCATTTTTAAATATTTTAAAACCGACCGATGAGTGCTGAAGAGTGAAATGAACAATCCTAAAATTATTATGCAGGCAAATAATAAAAGCATGTTGCTGTTATCATGCAGCACTTTAAAGTAGGGAACAAATTTCTCCGCAACAGCAATAAACCCTATCAGTAATAAAATGGCAACACCGGCCGCAATCAGCCCGTTTATTATGGCACGTACATTTAATGGTTTCGAAATAAATCCTCTTGTAGCGCCTACCATCTGCATTGTTTTTATAAGAAACCGGTTGCTGTACATTGCCAGCCTTATGGTATTATCAATAGAAACAATTACCAGTATAGAAAGTATGATAGCAATAATAAGAATCCATACTGCAGCGGTTTTCACGAACTTGCTTACATAGGTTACAGTATCAGTTGGATATTGAAATTCTGAAATAATATTGTGATAGTTGGTGGTAAGGTAACTCCCTAAATTTGCCAGGCTATCCTTTTGCATATAATCGGCCTTTACAAAAAAATCGATACTCTCGGGTAGTGGATTGTTATTTAAAAATTTTCTCCAGGTTGTATCATTTTCGGCATTCCATTTTGCTACCGCTTTATCTCTGGTAACATATTCAACATCCTTAACATAAGGTAATGAAGAAATATAATTTTTTACAGTATCAATTTGCTTTTTGCCCGCCGATCTTTCTAACCATGCGTGTACCTGAATATTTTCTTTAAAATATTCCCCGGTTTTTCGGATGTTCATGAATATCCAACCTACAATGCCGAATAAAAATAAAACCAGTGCCACACCTATTATTGCATATATGTAAGAAGGTTTTCCCCGTTTTGCTGATGCCTTTCCAAATTGAGCCATGTGCGTTAGTTTTTAAACCGTGCGGCAAAAATAATTGTTTTTACATAGTTTAGTATTTTTGCGCCGGTACAATTAATTGCTAATATATTTTAGTTAATCAGTGATTGAAAGTTGGTAAAGCATCAATAACAATTCTTTCACATAAAAATATTTTGGTACCCGGCGTTTGTGCTGCTATTTAGCTTCATGGGCGTCGCACTCTTGTACATCAGTAATAACTCAGCATAAAAGAAATGTTATCGAATGGAATATAACTTCAGACATATAGAAAAGCAATGGCAGCAAAAGTGGAAAGAAACAAATGCTTATAAAGTAAGCAATGATTCTCCCAAACCTAAGTGCTATGTGCTGGATATGTTTCCTTACCCAAGTGGTGCAGGCTTGCATGTAGGCCATCCGCTGGGCTATATTGCAAGCGATATTTATGCAAGGTATAAGCGGCTGAAAGGCTTTAATGTCCTGCATCCTATGGGTTACGATAGTTTTGGTTTGCCTGCAGAGCAATATGCATTGGAAACAGGTCAACATCCTGCAGTTACCACAGAAAACAACATAAATACTTTTCGTAAGCAGTTAGATAATATTGGTTTTAGTTTCGACTGGAGGCGTGAAGTACGAACCAGCGACCCCAAATTTTACAAATGGACGCAATGGATTTTTTTACAATTGTTCAACAGCTATTTCTGCAACACAGAAAAGAGGGCTTTACCAATTTCTAAACTCATACATAAATATTCCACCAGGGGTGCCATGCCAAAAAGTGGCCCTCCCATTCCCGGAAAACATTTTACTGCGGATGAATGGAATGCTTATTCAGAAAAAGAACAGCAGGATATTTTAATGCGCCGCCGCCTGGCATACTTAGCGTATGGCGAAGTGAATTGGTGCGAAGCTTTGGGAACAGTGTTAGCAAACGATGAAGTAGTAAATGGTGTTAGTGAACGCGGCGGCCACCCTGTAGTAAAAAAGAAAATGCATCAATGGTATTTGCGCATTACTGATTATGCTGAAAGATTATTACAAGGGTTGGAAACAGTGGAGTTTACGGATGCGATGAAAGAAATGCAAAGGAACTGGATTGGAAAAAGTGAAGGAGCGGAGATAATATTCCCCCTCATCCCGGCCTTCTCCCCAAGGGGAGAAGGAGAGAAAAAAGGAGCAGCACTTGTTCCAAAGTATTCTGTTGCCAGCATTTTGCAATTTGAAAATGCAAAACGAATGCGGAAAGAGTATACTGAGGCTGAAAATATTTTATGGCAGCATTTACGCAATCATAGTTTGAATGCAAAATTCAGAAGGCAACACCCTATAGATAGTTACATTGTTGATTTCGTTTGTCTTCAACAAAAATTAATTATTGAAATTGATGGCGGCTACCATGAAACAGAAAAACAGAAGATTCTTGATGATGAAAGAACAAAAGCCTTAAATGAAATTGGTTTTAATACAATCCGGTTTACAAACAAAGAAGTGGCAAATTCAATTGACATCGTCCTTCAAAAAATAAAAAAGAATTTACAACAGAACAGGACGGCACATGAGGGTGGCGTTCCCCTCTCCCCCAGGGGAGAGGGGTTAGGGGTGAGGGTCTACACCACCCGGCCTGATACCATTTTCGGTGTCGACTTTATGGTGCTTGCACCCGAACATGATTTAGTTCCTCAAATCACAACCCCGCAACAAAAACAAGAAATAGAAAAATATCTTGAGTATGTAAAAAGCCGAAGTGAAAGAGAACGGTTAGCAGAAGTAAAATCTATTACCGGTGCATTTACCGGTGCATTCGCGATAAATCCCTTTGATGGGAGAGAAATTCCTATCTGGATTTCAGAATATGTTTTGGCGGGTTATGGCACAGGAGCTATAATGGCTGTGCCTTGCGGCGATCAGCGTGATTTTAATTTTGCAAAACATTTTAATATTCCTATCACAAATATCATTGGTGAACATTATAACGGTGAAGAAGCCAATGCAACAAAAGAAGCAACACTTACCAACTCGGATTTTTTAAATGGCATGCTGATGAAAGATGCGATTAGTGTTGTGATCGATAAACTGGAAGAGATTGGTATCGGCAAAAGAAAAATAAATTATAAGATGAGGGATGCAGGTTTCAGTCGCCAGAGGTATTGGGGTGAACCATTCCCGATTATTTATAAAGAGGGAATTGCATACGCTGTTGATGAAAAAGATTTGCCTGTTGAACTGCCTCATGTTGAAAATTATAAACCCGGACCTGAAGGTGAAGGGCCATTAGCGAATATTAAGGAGTGGAACCTCATCCCTTCCTTCTCCACAAGTGGAGAAGGCGATAGTGCGGAGATTGGTGCAAAGACCAATTCGGAGATTGTCGGGGGGATTAGAGAAACCAATACAATGCCCGGCTATGCAGGTTCTTCATGGTATTTTTT
>JALYYX010000431.1 GCA_030946075.1 Bacteroidota bacterium
AATAAGTAGTATTAGGGGTTAAGCCTGATGCAGTAAAAGATACTGCAGTCGGACCTGAATTGGCATTAATAGTACCGCCAGTAGTAGCCGGAAAATTAGTTGAACTTACTAAAGACGGATCCGTACCACCATCAAAACTTACCGTAGTTGTTGCTCCATTATCATTAACTAAACCATTAACAGTAACGGTTGTACTGGTTATGTTTGTAGCAGGTTTAGTAGTTGCCGAAGGTGCGTTTTGAGCAATAGTGTACTGGACTAATACTATGCAAATTGAAAAAAGTAATTGTTTCTTCATTTGTTTTTATTTTTTTTGTTATTGATAAATAGTTTTTTGCTGTTGGCTTTGTACATTAAAAAAATTAGTGGCATTAGTGGTACACTACATTAGTAACTTCAGGGTGTACTTTTTTTTATTTTGAAAAAGGAAAGCATGAAATAATATAAAATTTACCAGCAGTTTTAAATATTTTAGCAACGAAGGCTTAACATAGAGTTGGTAAATAGCGAGGAACTATTTGTACTGCATTGGATTTATTAAAAGCGGTAGAAAAAGAAAATAATAATTCTTATTTCTAATTAAAGCGAAAGATAATAATAAATATGTAAGAGATAAATTTTTTATTTGAAGTTAATATAGAATATTTCAAGGCTGTTAAACCCACTCAACCAATCAATTTCTTTTCATTCTTCTTTTCATTTTGGTGCGACATAAAAATGATTAGGGCCAATACACTACCGGCAATTAATGCAGCGGTTCCTCTTCCAAAATTCAATCCGCCCTTAGCCAAAGGTTTTGTAAGAAAATCGCCGAAGGTTGCACCAAACGGACGGGTAAAAATAAATGCTATCCAAAAAAGTAGTACCTCGTTTATTTTTGTAAAATAATGAATGAGCACAACTATAATAATTATTGCCGCAGTTACTGCAGCACCAATTAAATAACTCAATCCTAAATTATCGCTCAGGTAATCGCCAAAAGCAGTTCCCAAACTATTTGAGAATAATATTGCAATCCAATAAAACATTTCTATCCTCACTTTTGTTATTGGGTAAACTTTTACTTCTTTTTCACTTTTGTGCCATAAGAATAAAGTAAGAAGTAAGCAGAAAAAAAGAATTAAAGAACCTAATGCATAACCAAGTCCTAAGGTTCTATCCATAAGGTCAGATATTTCTGTACCCACCGTAGTTGTGCCTACAATAACCAACCAATATAATGCAGGGTGATATTTTAACGCTCTCAACTGCAGCACCAGCACAACTAAAAAAAAGAAAACTGTAATGCCTAAGCCAATAATATACCCTAAGTTTAAGGTCATAGAAAAGAAGTCGCCAAGCATTTCTCCAAGAGTTGTAGCCACAACTTTCATTATCCAGAAATACACTGTAATTTTTGCAACTTTATTAAATACCGCGATATTATTTTTCATAAATAAAAATTATTTTTTATTAAATAATTTATTCTTCTAAATAAGAATACAAATAAGCACTTTAAAAATCATGCCTGATTTAATTAAACTTAACCTGTTGTGCGATTGAACTGTAGAATGTAGCACCAGCAAGCCTTCGACAAGCTCAGGCTGACAAAGCCTTGTCATGTTGAGCTTGTCGAAATATAGATAGGCTTATGTTCTGATCTTGAATTTGTTTCAATGGCACAACGGGTTAAACTTATTGTATTTCTTTAGAAATTACTGAAATATTAAACTCAACGCTCGTAAAAATTAAAGCCCTCCTGAAAACAGGAAGGCTTAACGATTGCTTGCCATATGAAAATCTTTAATACCGGTTTAACTGCAACCGCTAAAGTATTGCCGGCGAATAAATAATTTTTTAATTATTTTTTTCCTTTTACTGAATCTTTTGCCATTTTAGCTGTGGAATCAACTTTGTCTTTCTTTACTTCAGCAGTAGAATCAATCTTGTCTTTCTTTGCATCGGCAGCAGAATCAATTTTGTTTACAACTGAATCTTTTTTGTCTTCTTTACTTGTAGTAGCGCTATCGTTGCAGGCAACAAAGGCACCTAAGGTTAAAATCAATAAGAACTTTTTCATGTTTTAATATTTAAATTTTTAGTTTGTAATGGTTTATACATGTATCTATAAAAAGTAACCCATTTCTAAAATATTTTTTTAAATTTTAATGTATTAGTTCATAACAATAAAAAGTCCCGGTTTATTACCGGGACCCTGACATTTACGTCATCAGATATTTTAATGAACAGTTCGGTTACCTTTTGGTTACCAAAGGTGTACATGATTGATCTGCAGATTGCATGAATACCTCCTTTTTATTTGGTGAATGAAAAATAAAATTACTAAAAAGTAACTAAATTTAAAAGAAGCATTTAAATATTTTATTGAGGATAATAATCTTTACATTTTTCCAACACCGATTCAACTTTTTCCATAATCTCGTTTAAGCCGAATGGTTTTGTAACATATCCGTCAGCACCGAATTCTTTATAATTTTCAAGTGCCCTTGCAGAAGCAGAAAACATAAGAATGCATAAATATTTTGTTTTCCTGTGGTTTCTAAGTTCACTGCATATTTCACGTCCGTCTTCTCCCTTTAAAAAAATATCAAGTAGTATGAGATCGGGTGAAAAAGTTTCTATTGCAGACAGAAGACTCGCTTTATTGGTAACTGTTTCAACTTCATATCCTTTCTCTTCAAGAAAATATTTTAATACCTCTAAAAGATCTTCTGAATCATCTACAATTAATAATTTACTCATAGGGTTTAGGTATAAAAAACAAATATATATTTAAAACTGAAATTTTAAAATTTTTAAACATATATGTATCATCAATACTGGTTTGATTATTGTGGCACTCCGGTAGCTTTCAAAAATATGAAAAGGATATTAGTTGTTGATGATGATATAGATATACTTACAGTAGTACAACTGGTGCTGGAATCTAATGGGTTTGAAGTAATGGCAATTTCGAAATGGCAGCAAATTTTTCCCCAAATTGATTCATTTAAACCCGACCTGGTATTGTTAGATGTTTCATTAGGCACACAGGATGGAAGAAATATTTGCAAACAAATAAAATCTGATCAAAAAACAAAGCACATTTCAATAATTTTATTTTCCGCAAATCATAATGTTGAAAAAAGTATTCCTGAATGCCTTGCCGATGGATTTATATCAAAACCTTTTGATATAAATGATTTAATTCAGGGCATTAATAACGAGCTTATGCAACCCAACGGACATTAATTACACTTCCGTTTTATTTCTTAGATTGTAACTTCATAATTATTCTCAAATTATTTCTTATGAAAAAAATATGGGCTGTATTACTGTTTTTAGCACTTCAATTAAATGTGTTTGCACAAGTTGATAACATCACTTCTTATAAAAAAACAAGTGTGATGATACCGATGAGGGATGGTGTAAAATTGTACACGGTAATCTTATCTCCTGTTACAAAAACTCCTGAGCCTTTTCTTATAACAAGAACACCATACGGGGCCGGCTTTCCAATTCCTGATGATACAGTAGTTACCATTACATCTAACAATTTTAATAATTACCTTTTAGCCTGGAGTGGCTACATATTTATTTTTCAGGACATTCGCGGAAAATATAAAAGTGAGGGTAAGATGGAAATTCATCAGCCATTGATACATGCTGCACAAAAAGGTGCTGTTGATGAAAGTACTGATACGTGGGATACTGTAGACTGGTTAGTAAAAAATATTTCAAATAATAATGGTAAAGCCGGCATATTTGGAATTTCTTATCCCGGATGGCTTGCGTTGGTTGGCAGTGTAGATCCGCACCCGTCACTTAAAGCTTCATCGGAACAGGCATGTATGGCAGATCTTTTTTTAGGAGATGATTTCCATCACAACGGGGCTTTTCGGTTAAGTTATGGAATGGAATACAGTTATGAGGTGGAACATGATCCAACAACTGACAGCGATTTTCCTTTTCCGCAGTTTGATAATTATGATTGGTATTTAAAATTAGGTTCATTAAAAAACGTAAATGAAAAATATTTTCATAACTCTATCCCTACCTGGAACAATTTTGTAAAGCATCCCGGCTATGATGCTTTCTGGCAACAAAATTCAACTTTAAGCTATGTGAATTATCCGCAAATACCCCAATTGCACGTGGGTGGTTATTTTGACCAGGAAGATATTAACGGGCCTCAACTGATGTATAATCACATGGAGAAAAAGGATTCTTTTAATAGAAACTTTATTGTACTCGGCCCATGGAACCACGGACAGTGGGGAAGATTTAAAGGTGATAGTCTTGGAAAGATTTCTTTTGAAAAAAATACAGGCGAAGATTTTAGAGTATTGCAAAAAAAATGGTTCGACTATTGGCTAAAAGGGATTGGTAATGGTAAGTTTGATGAAGCAACCTGTTTTCAAACAGGAAATAATGTTTGGAAAACCTACAACACATGGCCACCAAAAGAATCAACCATAAAAAATTTATATGCCACAGAAAATAATAAATGTTCTTTCAGTAAGCCTTCTGGCAAAGGTTTTATTAGTTATGTAAGCGACCCTGCTAAGCCTGTTCCATATCGCACACAACCAATTGAAGCTACTTATGGCAAAGGCAGCAGGTGGAAACCATGGCAGGTAGAAGATCAGCGTTTTGTTTACTCAAGGCCGGATGTGGTAAGCTTTACAAGCGATTCTTTAATTGAAGATTTAGTTGTAACAGGAAAAATTGTTGCGCATGTTTTTGCAAGCACCACCGGCACAGATGCAGACTGGGTTGTAAAACTAATTGATGTATATCCAAATTTTGATCAGCACAATTTATTAATGAGCCAATATCAATTACCTGTTGCAATGGAAGTTTTCAGAGGTAGATTTAGAAAAAGTTTTATAAAACCTGAGCCTTTAATTCCTAACAAACCGGAAG
>JALYYX010000445.1 GCA_030946075.1 Bacteroidota bacterium
AAACCTACTGCTATTTATGATTACCTGAACAATGCTGATAATGAATTATTCGATACACCAATAATCGGCTGTGAAGTTTACAGAAGTGATAATGGTGGTGCATCGTGGCAGAAAGTAAATACAAAAGGATTAGATCTTTATAATACGTACGGATATTATTTTGGTAAAATATCTGTGTCCCCAACAAATGAAAATAAAGTTGTTATCAGCGGATTTAATTTAATGCTTAGTGAAGATGGCGGAAAAATTTTTAAAGCAGTTGATAAACCATCTACCCATCCTGACTGGCATGGATGCTGGATAAATCCCAATCGGGATAGCAACTGGGTTGCAGGAAATGATGGTGGCTGCAACATTACGTATGATAATGGCAAACATTGGTTTAAAGCAAACACACCGGCAGTTGCACAATTTTATTCCATTGATGTTGACAATGCAAAACCATACAATGTTTACGGTGGTATTCAGGATAATGGCGTTTGGTTTGGGCCATCAAACACAAGAACTACTGAGGATTTTGATTTTGAAACCCCGAATCCCTGGAAGAATATTGGTGGTGGCGATGGCATGCAGGTACAGATTGATACAAGAGATAACAAAACAATTTATAGCGGATCACAATTCGGATTCTACAGCAGAAAAAATACAGATGCTCTTGGCGGCAGACAAAATGGAATGAGCATTCATCCGCAACCCGATTTGGGAGAACAACAATTAAGATACAACTGGCAAACACCAATTTTATTAAGCAGACATAACCAGGATATTTTTTATTTCGGCACTAACAAATTTTACAGGAGCTTAAATAAAGGAGAGAAATTTCAGGCATTAAGTGGCGATCTTACCAATGGCAAAAAAGAAGGTGATGTACCTTTCGGAACCTTGGTAACCATTCATGAATCGCCATTAAAATTCGGATTAATCTATTGCGGAACTGATGATGGAAATATTCATGTAAGTAAAGATGATGGCTATACATGGACACTTATAAATAAAAATTTGCCCAAGGATTTATATGTTAGCAGAGTTCTTGCATCGCAATACAAAGAGGGAAGAGTGTATGCTACATTAAATGCTTATCGCAATGATAATTTTACTCCTTATTTATTTGTAAGCGAAGATTATGGAAATACATGGAGTGCCTTAGGAAGTGACTTGCCAGCCGAGCCGCTAAATGTTGTAAAGGAAGATCCAAAATATGAGAACGTTATTTATGTAGGAAGCGATAATGGTTTGTACGCATCTTTTGATAAGGGAAAAAGTTTTATGACCCTGGGAAGTAATAATCTTCCACGAGTACCTGTTCATGATATTGCGATACAAAAAACAGCAAATGATATTGTGATAGGCACACATGGAAGAAGCATTTATATCGCTTCGCTCGATAGCATTTACAAAGCATACAATGCTCCATTAAAAAATAATTTAAAAGATGGATCAACTGCATTGAAAGTGTTCAACTGGAAAGAAATGAATGCCGGTGAACCTGATATTGATTGCCCGCCTGCGGCTTCAAAAAAGAAAAAGACCAAAATGGTTAAGGTTGAATAAAGAATGAGAAAATGCTTCCTAAAATAAAAATTTGCTGTATTAGTAATATTGCAGAAGCGAAGATGGCAATGAGCTTCGGCGCTGATGCGATTGGTTTAGTGGGCAGAATGCCAAGTGGCCCCGGACCTATTGAAGTTGATTTAATAAGAACAATTGCAAAAGCTATTCCTCCGCCTGTGGCAACTTTTTTATTAACCTGCGAAACTTCCGCAGAGAAAATTATAGCCCATCATAAAAAAACATTTACAAACACAATTCAAATTGTAGATGAGTTACCAACAGAACAATATGCAATTATAAGGACTGCAATTCCTGCAATAAAATTGGTGCAGGTAATTCATGTTATAGATGAGGGAATCATTGAGGAGGCAATTAAAATTTCAGAATATGTGGATGCTGTTTTATTAGATAGTGGTAACCCTAAACTTGCAATAAAAGAATTAGGTGGTACAGCAAGAACACATAACTGGAAACTTAGCCGTAAAATTATAGAGAGTATAAAAATCCCTGTATTCCTTGCCGGAGGTTTAAATGCCGGAAATGTTCGGAGGGCAATTGATGAAGTACAGCCTTATGGGGTGGATGTTTGCAGCGGTGTTAGAACAAATAATAAATTGGATGAAAGTAAACTTCAATCATTTTTTTGCGCTATAAAAAACCTATGAAGTTTTAAATACTGATAAGATAAAACATAGCATTGTACATAATGCAGAAAGTTTGCGTATCATAAAAATTAATTTTAGATGAATATATAAAAAGAGGTAACTGTTATCAAAAGATTTGATGTGCGGCAGAGGGATAAGTAACAAAAATTATTGCATTGTAAATCCTTCTAAAAATTTCGTAGTAAAATTTCCGCTGCGAAAATCTTCGTTTCGCATTAACTGCTGATGAAATGGAATAGTAGTTTTTACACCTTCAATAATGTATTCAC
>JALYYX010000349.1 GCA_030946075.1 Bacteroidota bacterium
AATATTATTGATAACAAAACGCACCGGCCTATTGATGGAGCGACCATTAATTTGTTGCCAACAAATGTTTCAGCCATAACCAATGAAAATGGAAGTTTTTCATTTAAAGGCAAGTTTGACAGCAGTACAACTATTACGGTAAACACAATTGGTTATGCCACCCAAGCCTTTACCATAGCCGATTTGAGAACAACCAATACTCTCGCCATCACACAAAAGCAAATATTATTAGAAGATATTATTGTGGTTGCAAATTCAAATAATATCTATAAGCCCATTAGCAAAACTGACATTGCTATGCGTGGCGTAAATAATTCTCAGGAAGTTTTGCGGATCATACCGGGCATTGTTATAGGTCAGCACCAAGGCGGCGGAAAGGCAGAACAAATATTTTTACGTGGCTTTGATGCAGATCATGGAACTGATTTTAGAGAAGATGTTGACGGGGTGCCGATAAATATGGTAAGCCATGCCCACGGCCAGGGTTTTGCAGATAGTCATTTTATAATCCCTGAAACAATAGAAAGTGTTGATTTTAAAAAAGGACCTTACACCGCAAGCAAAGGAGATTTTGCAACAACAGGTTTTGTAGACTTTAATACAAAAAATTATCTGCCAAATAATACTATAAAATTAGAAGGCGGAATGTTTAATACTTACAGGGCATTAGGAATGTTTAATCTGTTAAATGAAAAATCAAAGGCGGAACAAGAGTCATGGTATGTTGCATCAGAGTACCGGTATTCCGACGCCTATTTTGAAAATCCGCAACACTTTAAAAGATTCAATTTATTTACAAAGTACAATGGAAAAATATCATCTAGAAGTGTGTTTACATTTTCTGCAACAACCTTTTGGAGCAAGTGGGATGCATCAGGGCAAATCCCGGATAGGGCTGTGGATCAAGGTCTCATTGGATTTTACGGCGCAATTGATCCTTTTGAGGGCGGCCTTACTCACCGCACAACTGTAAATACACAAATTGCCACTTCATTTAATAATGGTGATCTTCTAAAAAATCAAATATATTACTCTAATTCCTTTTTTGATCTCCATACCAACTTTACTTTCTTTTTGTTGGACAGTATTAATGGTGATGAAATAAGGCAAAAAGAATCGAGAGATTTGATAGGATACAATGGAAGTTATAATCATACCGGTTATGCTGGCACAACAAAATTATTAACTGAAGCTGGCATGAATATCCGTGCTGATTTTACAAAAAATTCAGAACTATCACATACTAAAGACCGCTTCACCACTTTACAGCAAATAAAATTAGGCAGCATTTCCCAGCTGGATATAGCTCCTTATTTAAGTGAAACATTTGTTTTTGATAAACACCTAAGCATCAATGCAGGCTTGCGTTTTGACCAGTTTTATCACAAATACAAAAACAATTTAGCCGGCGATACTACATTAAGCGGCACAGGAATTTACAAAGCAAATGCAAATAAGCTAAGCCCGAAATTGAATTTATTTTATCATGTAAATGAACGGCAACAATTTTATTTAATCACTGGCAGGGGATTTCACTCAAATGATACACGAGCTGTTGTTGTGCAAAATGGAATGGAAATATTACCGGCAGCTTACAGCGCAGATTTAGGAACGGTTTTTAAACCTTCAAAAAAAATAATTATAAATGCAGCAATATGGAACATTTACCTTGAACAGGAATTTGTTTACAGCGGCGATGGCGGTGATGTTAGCTTTAATGGAAAAACACAACGTTATGGTTTTGATTTTTCAGGACGGTATCAACCAATAAAATCATTGTATTTTGATGTGGATTTAAATTATGCTCATGGCCGGGCGGTTGGTACAGCCAAAGGCCAGGATTATATTCCACTGGCACCCGTTTGGACGAGCACCGGAGGTTTAACTTACACAAATAAAAATGGAATTAATGGAAACTTGCGGTATCGCTACGTTGGCAATCGTCCGGGCAATGAAGATTACAGTTTAACTGCTGTTGGATATTTTATCACCGATGCAGTTATCAATTACACAAAGTCAAAATATGAAATTGGCTTGGTTATTAATAATGTATTAAATACAAAATGGAAAGAAACACAATTTGATACAGAAACAAGATTAAAAAATGAACCAGCACCTGTAGATGAAATTCATTTTACACCGGGAACACCTTTCGCAGCTAAGTTAAGCATCTCGTATTTTTTTAGATGAATGAAATAATAAATACAATTTTAAAACCCAATACATCTATTTCAATAAAAAATAAAGATTAAAATTTTAGCATGATCAATCAGTCATCAACATTTTCTTTCCGCTCAATTTTCTGTGTTATATGTATTCTTTTGATTTCATCTGCTGCATTTGCTCATACCATAAATTATGCTTTGGAAAAAGCGCCAACAGGCAATGTTATCTGGTATTATTTAAAGCTCGGTTACAAACACATTTTACCAGAAGGTTTTGATCATATTTTATTTGTTATAAGCCTTTGCCTTTTAAGCAATAAAATAAAAGTAATTTTTTGGCAAGCCACGGCATTTACCGTGGCTCATTCTATTACTTTAGCATTGAGCATGAAAAATATTATTGTAGCTCCAAGTGCTGTGGTAGAGCCGGTTATAGCCCTTTCAATATTATTTGTGGCGGTGGAAAATTTGCTTATTAAAGAATTAAAGCCATGGCGCATTCTTGTCGTTTTTATGTTTGGTTTAATACATGGATTAGGCTTTGCAAGTGCATTGAATGAAATTGGTTTGCCCAGAAATAAATTTGCAGTTTCAATACTTTCATTTAATCTGGGTGTTGAGTTAGGGCAAGTAACAATAATTGTTTTGATGTTTGCCTTAATTATTTCCCGCTTTGGAAATAGAGTTTGGTATAGGAGCAGAATCGTTTTCCCCTTATCAATTCTTATAGGATTGATAGCGCTATATTGGACAGTACAAAGAGTATTTTTTATTTAAAGATTTTTATAAAAGTAATTTAAAAGGTATTTTATAGGAAATTAAAAAATGCAGTTTGCATTAAAAAAGGCTTCAATTTCTTGAAACCCTTTGCCAGTTTTGTGGGAGCACACGGGTTCGAACCGCGGACCCTCTGCTTGTAAGGCAGATGCTCTAAACCAACTGAGCTATGCTCCCTTAGATTTTTGGAGTGCAAATATAGGCTGCAAAGTCAATTCTAAAAAATTTAAAAGTGATATTCCAGTGTATAAAAAACCTGCAATTTTTTTGCAGGTTTAACTAATCTTAAGAAATAGAATTAACTAAATAAACCCCCTTTCTTAAAACTGCGAATACCCTCACCAATTTTAAACCCATTGTTATAAATTTCAATTTTATAATCGCCGGGCTGAAATTTTTGGCTTTTATCAAATTCAACAGTTACCTGCTGGCGCTCACCTTGCTTATAATTTACCTGTACTTTTTTAGTGGCTAATTTCTCTGCCCCTTCTCTCGTTACAAATTTGTTTGAACCGGAATTGTCGGGTACAATTTGTGTACCATCAGGCGCAATAAGGTTTATGTAAATATCCTTGGTTCCGCTTTGGGTTATCCGGTTCTCATCAAGATCAAAAGACACTTTTAATTTATCTACACGCTTTGCAGTAGTTGTTTCTTTTTCTTTCCCATTACTTTTTTCTTTAAATCCTACAACATTAAGGTTAGAGGCATGTAGTGTTGAGCCAATATCAATTACATCTTCTTTTTGTTTGATAACGGTTTTAGCAGAATCAAAATTCTTTCTTACTACATCTCTCTCTACTGTTATTACTCTTTTTTCTTCAGTTAGCTGAACATTTTCATTTTTTAATTGTTCAATTTGTGCTGTATAGGTTTCAATATTTCCTTTTAATTGTTTTATCAAGCCTTTGGCTTCTGCCAGTTGGGATGCAGTAGCATTTTTATCATTAATTATTTTTTGAATTTTTGATTTTAAACCCTCAATATCTTTATCTTTTGTCCTTAATAAACTATCAGCTCGGGCATTGGTGCTTTTAAGCATGTCAAGGCTCATAACTGCGTCGTTCAATTCACGCTGTAAACCATTTTTTGAAGAATCTGTGGTGGTGATTTGCGTAATAAGCTGTTGCCGTTCTTCTTTTGCTTTGCTTTTATCCCAAATGAAGTAAGCCCATGTACCTGCTAAGGCCGCAATTAATAAACCTGTTAACAATCCTCTGTAATTAAATTTTCTAACAGAAGTTTTTTCTACTGTAGTAGTATTCCTTTCTGGAATGTTGCCGGTTGGAAAGTTTTCGAAACTCATTGTAAATATATTTAAGGTTGAAAATAGGGTTGAGCCTAATGATTTCCAGAATCATGCCATGTAGGAATATGTAAAAAGAATATGGATATTTTAAGATATTTTTTAGAATTCTAATCCACTATAAAATAAAAAAGCCTCACAAAAAATGTAAGGCTTAGGTTAGCAAAGGTCAGCTCTATTGTTGTTTCATTAATTTTGTTTTCATCTTTTTATCTTTCATTATAACTTCAAGGTAATATATGCCTGGCAGCAGATCATCTACATTTTTTAATCCGATATTATTTTCTCCTTGCTGAACTTGTGCCAATTGGGTTCTTACTACAGCCCCTGCGTTGTCTACTATTCTTATTGTAACCTGCTCCGGGTAATCACCATTTATTCTTACCTGAACTTTTTTGCTGAATGGATTAGGATATACAAGCATTAAACTAATCCCTTTATTTTCAACACTGATGGTAATTGCTTTGCTATATGTATAATTACCATCTTTATCAATAACCACCAGCCTATAAAAGTTTGATCCTTTTTCGGCTAATATATCCAGATAATCATATTCTGAACTTGTTACATCAGCTTTGGCTAAAACCTTTCCTATTTGCCTGAAGTTGGTACCATCAGTACTTCTTTCAACTTCAAAATGACTAACATCTTTTTCATTAGTGGTGGCCCATCGTAACTGTACAAAACCACTGCTGTAGCCTCCTGTAAATTTTCCTAAATTTACTGCTGCAAGATAATTTTGAGAATGATTTGAGGAAAATGAGGAATCATTTTGTGCTGAAGCTGAACCGGTAAATAAGAACATTATTAACCCGGTAATCAAAACCGGATAAAACGCAAGGCGTAGTATCAGATTTTTTTCTTGTGGGGTAAAGAATTTGCTCATTTTACTTTTTTCAGAGTTATTGATTTCCCGCTTGCGGGAAGATTTTATCTGGTTTTTCGTAAATGAGGATATAGGATTCTATATTGGCTTAAATACAGCCAACAATTCAATTTTTAATGATAAGTACCATTAAGTTGATTTAAAAAATATTTCAATGATTTTGACAGATGTATTGGTAGTACATTTTAAATAAAACCAACATGTCAAATTAAGGGAGAAAATACGTGTAAGAGAGTAAAATTACTGTGTTAGGGTCTACAAATATAGAGTGCGTATTTTGTTTATGCAAGTTTTTTTAAATATTTTTTTACACAAATATTTTTTGAGCTGCTTATATTCTCCATTCAACAATTTCATTTACCCATTCAGTTTTGTAAGGCGCTGTAATCTTTATATAATTATCAGTATAGCCCTCCATCATTCCATTTTTATTATAGCCTTCAAATAAAACTTTTCTTGTTTTACTGGTATGCTGTTGAGAAAACGATTGCAGTTTTTGGTATGAAAGATTACGTAATACTTTATTTCTGTAATTGCGGACGCTTACAGGAACTGGGGGGGTAATTTTTAAGGCATGTGTATTATCTCTTTCAGAATAAGTAAATACATGTAGGTAAGAGATATCAAGAGAATGTAGAAAATCAAAAGTTTCTTTAAAGTCATTATCAGTTTCTCCGGGGAAACCAACAATCACATCTACACCTATACAACAATGGGGCATTAATTTTTTAATGAAATGTATTTTTTCTTTATACAATTCTTTTTTATATCGTCTTCTCATTAAACCTAAAATTTTGTTACTCCCGCTTTGTAACGGAATATGAAAGTGCGGCATAATTTTTTTACTGCCTGCAACAAACTCAATTATTTCGTTAGTTAATAAATTAGGTTCAATGGAAGATATACGGTAGCGCTCAACACCATCAATATTTTCCAGTGTTTGTAGAAGCGAATAAAAGTCTCCGCATTTTTTTGCTCCGATCTTCGCACTTGCCTCCTCTCCACTTGTGGAGAGGGAAGGGGTGAGGTAATCACCCAGGTTAACACCTGTTAGTACTATTTCTTTAACGCCTGATTTAGCCAGAGCCATTACATTATCAATAACATTTTTAATTGAATCACTCCTGCTTTTGCCCCGAGCCATTGGTATTGTACAAAAGGAGCAGTTATAATCGCACCCATCCTGTACTTTTAAAAAACTTCTTGTGCGTTCATTCACAGAGAAAGAAGTATTAAAATCAGTTACATCTTCAATATCGCAACTGCAGATCTTTGCAGAATTTCCTTTTGTGAGATCTTTTAAATGTTTAGTTATATTAAATTTTTCTGCAGCGCCTAATACCAGGTCAACACCATCAATTGAAGCAATTTCTTCAGGTTTTAACTGTGCATAGCAACCAGTAATCACTACCATCGATGTTGGGGCTTTTCTTTGTATTCTTCTAACGAGTTGCCTGCATTCTTTATCAGCATTATCTGTAACGGAGCATGTATTAATAACATAAACATCTGCAAGCTCATCAAAATTTTTCTTTACAAAACCATCCTGCTCAAGCATTCTTGTTATTGCTGAAGTTTCAGAAAAATTAAGTTTACAACCTAATGTATGTAATGCTACAGTTTTGCTTTCCGGCATATGGCTGCAAAAATAAAGTTTACTTCGCAGAGTAGAATAGGGGTAACATTTTCAATGAAATAATAAACATGGTATCTAATAAACTAATAAGGATTATTATAATAATTGCGATTATTCTCTTTGCTGTTCTTAAATTTTATTCTTCATATAATAAGAATAATGCTGATGGTAAAGAGTTTAACAGAAATATTGATCACCTGATTTTTACTACACATGCTAAATGCAGAATGGATTGCAGGCATATTACGGAGAATGAGATAAAAGAAATACTTCACTATGGAAATATAAATTATAATAAAAGTAATTTAAATAATAAACGTGGAGCAACCTATGCTTTAGAAGGTTATAGTCATGAACATCAACACCTGCGGATTATTTTGGCTCCAAAGCAAAATGAATTGGTTGTTGTAACCTGTATTGATCTGGATAAAGAATGGCAATGCGATTGTAATTAATTGTAAGTTTGTTGCCGATTGCGCCTAAATGAAAATTAAATCTTTCCTTGCCAAACCTTTTGCTGCTTACATCTATAAGCAGATAAAGAAAGGGATGACTACAGCCGTAGCAGACCAGGAATCTATTTTTCAAAACTTAATAAAAGTGGGCAGTAAAACAGATTTTGGTAAAGACCATGAGTACTCTGATTTAAAAATACATGAAGATTTCGCCAATAATGTTCCGGTTAGAGATTACGAAGAGTTTACACCTTACATCGAAAAGATAAAAGAGGGGAGGCACAATGTTTTGTGGAAGGGACAGCCTATTTATTTTGCCAAGACAAGCGGTACTACAAGTGGCATTAAATATATTCCCATCACAAAAGATTCTATTCCTAATCATATTAATACAGCCAGAAATGCACTGCTGTGTTATATTGCTGAAACCGGAAACACAGCATTCGCAGATGGAAAATTAATTTTTTTAAGCGGCTCTCCCGGGCTGGAAAGGGTAGGAGGAATTCCTACAGGAAGACTAAGTGGAATTGTAAACCATCATGTGCCAAAATATTTACGGGCAAACCAACTTCCTTCTTTTGAAACTAATTGCATTGAGGATTGGGAAACCAAACTCGATAAAATTATTGATGAAACGATAAATGAGGATATGAGGTTGATAAGCGGAATACCACCCTGGGTACAAATGTATTTTGATAAGCTTACAGAGAGAACCGGCAAAAAAATAAAAGATATTTTTCCAAATTTTAGTGTGATGGTACAGGGAGGCGTAAACTTTGAACCTTATAAAACAAAGTTGTTTGAAAGCATTGGCAAAAAAATAGATTCGGTTGAATTGTTTCCTGCAAGCGAAGGATTTTTTGCTTTTCAGGATAGCCAGGAAGAACAGGGATTGTTGCTTAATACAAACAGCGGAATCTTTTTTGAGTTTATTCCTGTATCTGAATCTTCAAAAGATAAGCCAACACGATTAACATTAAAAGATATTAAACTGAATACAAATTATGTTTTAATAATCAGCAGCAATGCAGGATTGTGGGCTTACAATACTGGAGATACAGTAAAGTTTGTTTCTGCTGATCCTTATCGTTTGGTTGTTACAGGCAGAATAAAACATTTTATTTCTGCATTTGGTGAGCATGTAATTGGTGAAGAAGTAGAAGGCGCTTTAATGAATGCGGCACAAGAAGAAGGAATTCATGTAACTGAGTTCACAGTAGCGCCATTCATTTCCGGAAATGGAACAAAAAGTTACCATGAGTGGTTTATTGAATT
>JALYYX010000030.1 GCA_030946075.1 Bacteroidota bacterium
GGCAAGCAATCCAAGATACAATTACAAATCTTATGTTAGTAAAACAAAAGAAACCTTCAACGGTGATGACTGGAACAGCAATAAAAATTTGCGCATACTTCGCTATGGAGAAATATTATTGATAAAAGCAGAAGCAGAAAATGAATTAGGAAATATTTTACCAGCGCAGCAGGCGCTAAATCAAATAAGAAACCGGGCAGGATTGCTAAACACAACTGCTGTTTTACAATCTGATGTAAGAAATGCAATTTGGAAAGAGCGCAGAGTGGAAATGGCTTTTGAGCATGATCGTACCTTTGACCTGAGAAGGACAGGCAGAGCAGGAGCGGTTTTAAGAGCACTGGGTAAACCATACATTGATGGCAAGCACGATCTGTTTCCCATTCCTCAACATGAAATTGATTTAAGCAATGGAAAGTTGATCCAGAATCCGGGATATTTTTAAAACCTCTTAATTTAATTTAGGAATAATATTTGGTGTATCTTGTTACAATAGATAAATTTTTATCTTCTCTTTAATCTTTAAACAATAACAATTATGAAAAAAAATTTTTTTAACAATGCATCAAATTTATTAATGGGAGCGTTGTTATTAACAGTTGCTATTACATCTTGTAAATCAAAAACACCAGATGTAGTATTACCTCAAATAGGAGGCTATAATAATTCCAACGAAGTTGCGGCGGCAAATTTAAAATCACATTGGACGTTCGATGGTAGTAGTAAGGATGATATTTCCGGGGTCTCCGCTGCACAGACAGTTGGTGCAACTTATATTACAGGAATTAAAGGACAAGGTGTTGCCTTAACAAACGGGTTTTTATATTATACTGGTGTTACCGGATTAAGTTCAATCACTTCAACTACAGGTTTTAGTGTTAGTGCTTGGTTCCAGGTGCAAAACAATGCTACTCCTACTGCAGGTGGTTTTCCATCTGAAGTTTTTCAGTGGGTTAGAGCAAATCCTTCTGCTGATGTGAATAATCCTTTTGGAAATATTAATTTCACCCTGGAAACCGGACAATTTAAACATACAGTAGCTACCGGATATGATACACTGATTATTCAGCCAACATTCAGAGATCAAACAGGCGGGCTTCAGAATAATATTAATAATTATCCTTTAAATCTTGTAAGAGATACTTCCGGAAAATGGATTCATTCGGTAATCCAGTATGATAACACTACACATCTTTTCAGAACATGGGCAAATGGCGTGAAAGTGAGCAATTTTGAGGATAGGGGTACAAATGTATTTACTCCTTCTACATCAACAAATGCAATTATTGGTGCTTGGATTTCTAATGTAACAGGAGCCGGAGTTAATGCGCAAGCCTTTGCTGTTCCGTTCAATGGTGCAATTGATGAGGTAAGGGTATTCAATAAATCCTTAACCGATGCTGAGATCAGTGCTTTGTATCAACTGGAAAGAGCAGGAAGATAATTTTAATTATAGGTTTTATTTGTGAAGAGGCTGCTATTTGCAGCCTCTTTTTATAACAAGTTTAATGTAAATTGCTATATGAAAAAATACCTTGCAATATGTATATTAATATGCTTTTCATGCAGCAAGCACCCTAACCCTATACCACCCATTATTGCAGGCACTTTTAATCTATCTGCAATACAAGTAAATAACATTAGCGTAAATGGCTCTTTTTTAAATAATGTAAATGCCAATCCCGTAATTAAATTATTTTTCACCGCTCCCATTGATCGTTCATCAGTTTCTGGTAATATTTCATTTATTCAAAATGGAGGAGGTGCAATCCCTTTCAACCTTTCTTATAACAATGACAGCACATTAATCATTCAGCCATCTTCTTCTTTATTGCCACTTACAAAATATTTTATTATCGGCTCTACTAATCTGCATTCCCAGCAAAATGTGTCTTTATCATCTGCAATAAATTTTAGCTTCGTAACTGCTATCGATTCTTCAGATAAATTTACAATCATATCTGACTATGCATTGCTTGATCTTGTGCAACAACAAACTTTTAAATATTTCTGGGATTTCGGTCATCCGGTTTCTGGTCTTGCAAGAGAAAGAAACACATCAGGTGAAACTGTTACTTCCGGCGGTTCCGGTTTTGGCATCATGGCAATTGTTACCGGCATCAGCAGAAATTTTATCACAAGGGCACAGGGGCTTGCACGCATGCAAACCATGGTAAGTTTTTTAAAAAATACTGCTCAAAAATTTCATGGCGCATTTCCACATTGGCTAAATGGAACTACAGGAGTGGTTCAGCCATTCAGTACAAAAGATAATGGTGCAGACCTTGTGGAAACTTCTTATTTAATACAGGGCTTACTTACTGGGAGGCAATTTTTTAATGGCCCTGATGCAACAGAAACTGCATTACGAAATGATATAAACACAATTTGCAATGGAGTTGAATGGAATTGGTTCCGTCAGAATAATCAGAATGTTTTGTACTGGCATTGGAGCCCGAATTATTTTTGGGATATCAACGCACAGATAAAAGGATGGAACGAAGCATTGATAACTTATGCGCTTGCTGCATCATCAACAACCTATTCTATTCCTAAAATTGTTTATGATAATGGATGGGCATCGAACGGGGGAATGAAAAACAATAATAGTTATTACGGTTACACATTACCATTGGGCCCTGCTCTTGGCGGTCCACTATTTTTTGAACATTATTCTTTTCTCGGAATAAACCCAAATGGATTGAATGATGCTTATGCGAATTATCAAACACAAACTGTTAATCATACAAAGATTAATTATGAATATTGCAAAGCAAATCCTAAAGGATATTATGGTTATAGCAATTTGTGCTGGGGGTTAACAGCAAGTGATATACCTGGTGGCTATACAGCAAGCTCACCAACCAATGACGTAGGAGTAATAGCACCAACAGCAGCTTTATCATCTTTTCCATATACACCAACAGAATCAATGCAGGCGCTTAAGTTCTTTTATTATAAACTTGGAGATAAGCTTTGGGGACCTTATGGATTTAAAGATGCATTTAGGTTACATGATGCATGGTTTGCTGATTCATATCTTGCTATTGACCAGGGACCAATAATTATAATGATCGAAAATTATCGCACAGGTTTGTTGTGGAATTTATTTACAAGTTGCGCGGAAGTAAAAAACGGAATGAGAAACCTTGGTTTCACTGCTCCTTATCTTTAATGAATACATTGTCGCCCCTAAATCCCCTAAAGGGGACTTTCAACTTTTGTACATATCTCAACAAAATATTCTATTTTCAACTTCAAAATTTCTAAGCAGCATTATGGCAACAAACATGCACTTCGGCGCTTCTAAAACAATTTTTCAATATGCCGAATTGTTACGAAAAAGCATGACGACAGCAGAGAAAATTATTTGGGAAAGACTTTGCAAAAATCAACTCGGCATACGCATAAGGAGGCAGCATCCGATATATAAGTATATAGCCGATTATTATTGTCATGAATTGAAACTTGTAATTGAAATTGATGGTGACATTCACCTTTTAAAAGAAAGTAAGGAATATGATATTAGCAGAGATGTTACTTTGAATGAATTTGGAATTCAAATACTCCGGTTCACAAATCAGCAGGTAATAAATAATACTGATAAGGTAATTGAAGAAATAAAAAAGAAGATAGAAGAATTAAAGCTGAAACAAATTCTACAGCTCCAAAAAATACCCGAAGCTGGTAAGTCCCCTTTAGGGGATTTAGTGGCAATTCATAAAATAAAATCATTCCATATAGCTGCACCTTACACACTGCAAATTGTTTTTGAAGATAATAGTTGTAAAACAATAAATTTTTTTCCAGTGCTTAATGGCGAAATGTTCGGGCTTTTAAGAGATCCTGAATATTTTAACCAGGTAATATTGGATACGGAAGTAAATACTATCGTTTGGCCTAATGGTGCAGATTTTGACCCTGCACTGTTATATAATTGGGACCATCATATTAATGAATTGACACAGAGAGCAAAAAAATGGGATGCATAAATATTTCATATGCCTCAAAAAAAACTTGCATTCCTTCTAATCATTTTTTTCTTTTTAATTTCTTCATGCGCCAATAATCAACAACTGGCGCAAGATAAATTTGCTTTATCCAAACAGGATGAAAGATTATACACCCTTGTAGAAAAACAAACATTTCAATATTTCTGGGATGGAGCAGAGCCAAACAGCGGTATGGCAAGAGAAAGGTTCCATGAAGATGGTGATTATCCGGCTAACGATAAAAATGTTGTAACTACCGGTGGCAGCGGCTTTGGCGTTATGGCAATTCTTGCAGGCATCAATCAAAAATTTATTACAAGAGAAGAAGGACGAAAAAAGTTTGAAAAAATTGTAAGCTTTTTAGAAAAAGCTGATCGCTTTCATGGATCATGGAGTCATTGGATTTATGGAGAAACAGGAAAAGTAAAACCATTCGGAAAAAAAGATAATGGTGGTGATCTTGTTGAAACATCTTTCATGCTGCAAGGTTTATTATGTGCAAGGCAATATTTTAAAAATGGAAATAAAGAAGAAAAAAATCTTGCAAACAGAATTGATAAACTATGGAAAGAAGTGGAATTTGATTGGTACAGAAATGGAAAGAATGTTTTGTATTGGCACTGGAGCCCTGAGTATAATTGGGAAATGAATTTTCCGGTTACAGGTTATAATGAATGTTTGATAATGTATGTGCTGGCTGCATCTTCTCCAACTCACACCATTCCTGCAGAAGTGTATCATGAAGGCTGGGCAAAGAGCGGCGCAATAAAAGCAACAACAACAAAGTATGGTCATACATTACATCTCTCACATAATGGTGCAACTGATTACGGCGGCCCGCTTTTCTGGGCGCATTATTCTTATCTTGGTTTAGATCCCCACGGATTAAAAGATCAATATGCAGATTACTGGGAAGAAAATAAAAACCAGGCTTTAATAAATCACGATTGGTGTGTAGATAACCCAAAAAAATATAAAGGATATGGAAATACAAGCTGGGGGCTTACTTCAAGCTATTCAGTAAAAGGATATGCAGGACATGCACCCGGAGAGAACAGAGATCGTGGAGTAATTGCACCAACCGCAGCGCTTTCCTCTTTCCCTTACACACCGGAATATTCAATGCAGGCAATGCGACATTGGTACAATGACATGAAAGATAAATTATGGGGCTCATTTGGATTTTATGATGCATTCAGCGAAACAGATAACTGGTATCCCAAAAGATATTTGGCAATTGACCAGGGACCAATTGTAGTTATGATGGAAAATTATCGTACAGGTTTGCTATGGAAATTATTTATGAGTTGCCCGGAAGTAAAAGCAGGATTAAAAAAATTGGGATTTCAAAGTCCGTATATAAAATAAAATGATGAACGTTTTTATTAAAATAAAATTTTTATTTTTTCTTTTTCTCACTTGCATTTCGTCTGCTGCGCAAAAGCAAACTACTTACTGCAACCCCATAAATATTGATTACGGTTATACTCCTATTCCTAATTTTACACAATGGGG
>JALYYX010000040.1 GCA_030946075.1 Bacteroidota bacterium
TCAAAATACTGATTAAATAAAAAGTTGATTTCTCAAAGCCTTGTATTAGGAAAACCATAATTACCGGCAATCCGAACATTATAGAAAAATGCGCAGCAACATAAGTAAACCAATAATGAGAGATCAATTTCTGTCGCGTGGCTGTTGTGCTCCATCCTGCATTTTCTGTTTGAAGTTTTTGGTGTGTATTGGCGAATTGGGTAATTATATTCGCAGTCTGTAATGGGAGGTCAAATGTTATAAAGGACTTTGCAATCTTCACTAAATCTTTCATTACTTTTTCTTTTTTAAAAGTTACGATCTTAAATGAAAAGATAAGTCAAGTGAAATATAAAAAATGAAAGAACTGTTGCAGTTTTTTCAATTAGTAAAAAACTTTTCAATTCGCAGAATAATGTTATTAAAGAGAGATAAAGCAAGACAAAACAAATTTATCTTTGTAAGGATAGTTAGCGCAGAGTAAAATAAGGTAAACTATCAGAAGCTACCGAGTTCTTTATAGAGTAAATTATAGTGTAAAAAAAAGATCGTTTATTTTCAACGATCTAATCTCCAACAAGTGATCCGGCTGGGACTCGAACCCAGGACCCATACATTAAAAGTGTATTGCTCTACCAACTGAGCTACCGAATCTTGCTTTTTTATAAGGTGTGCAAAAATAAGGTAAAATCATTTTGTGTCAAACTTTAAAAAGCAATAATACCATTACACTTTTATCTTCATTAAAACTTTTGTTTTTTACCACTTCCATCTCTCCTATTTTTGTTGCTAATTCTGTACAATGCATTATTCACTTAAAGATAAAGTTGTTGCCATTACCGGCGGAACAGATGGAATTGGGAAAGCCCTGGTAGATGCGTTATTAAACAAAGGTGCAAAGGTTGCAACCTGTGGTAGAAAGCAGGATAAATTATATAATCTTCAGGTACAATATTCCGGTAAGCCTTTGCACACTATTGTAGCAGATGTAAGCAATGAGGATGACTGCAAAAGCTTTATTAATTCTACAATAAAAACATTTGGTGATATTGATGTACTGATAAATAATGCCGGTATTTCAATGAGAGCATTAGTAAAAGATACTGACCTTGCAACCATTAAAAAAGTGATGGATGTAAATTTTTGGGGTACTGTTTATTGTACAAAATTTGCACTTGATTCTATTATAAAAACAAAGGGCAGTATTGTAGGAGTCTCGTCCATTGCGGGTTACAGGGGTTTGCCAGGCAGAAGTGGTTACAGTGCAAGTAAACATGCGGTAAATGGCTGGCTGGAAGCTTTGCGTACAGAATTATTGGATACAGGTGTAAATGTAATGTGGGTCTGTCCTGGTTTTACAACCTCTAACATAAGAAATGCAGCATTAAATAGTGATGCAAAACCACAAGGTGAATCACCCATGGATGAAAATAAAATGATGACCGCAGATGAATGTGCACAGCATATTGCAAAAGCAATTGAAAAAAGAAAACGTACTTTGGTATTAACATATCAAGGCAAACAAACTGTATTTATGAATAAATTTTTTCCTAAGCTTGCTGATAAATTTGTAAGAAAGCATTTTTATAAAAATGGAGAACTGGTTAAATAATAATTATTAATATAATTATTAATCAAAAAATTACATGCCTTTAATAACACTTACATCCGATATTGGTTCGCAGGATTTTCTTGTTGGTGCAATTAAAGGTCAGCTATTAACTACCAATCCTCATTTTAATATTGTGGATATTTCTCACAATCTTTCTCCTTTTAATTATCCGCAGGCCGCATACGTTTGCCGCAATGCAATTAAAAATTTCCCTGAAGGAACTTTTCATCTTGTACTTGTAAATCTTTTTGATCAGCGGCCTGAACATCTTTTGTTGGTAAAATATAACGACCAATATATAGGCTGTGCAGATAATGGATTAATAACAATGATATTGGAAGAAGTTCCGCAAAAAATTGCAGCACTTTCCTTAAATAAATCTGAACAAAAAAATACTTTGTATTGTGCATCAGTATTTGCGAAAGCATTTGATGAAATACTTGCCGGAAAGGCCTTTGAAGATATTGGCGATAATACTATATCAATTGAAGTAAAAAATCCTTTACGGCCTTTACTTGGTAATAACTGGATTGAAGGGCAAATAATCTTTATTGATAATTTTGAAAATGTAATTATCAACATAACTAAAGATGAGTTTGAAGAGCAGCGCCGCGGAAGAAGTTTTAAAATTGTTTTTAAAAGAGATG
>JALYYX010000109.1 GCA_030946075.1 Bacteroidota bacterium
ATAGAAGTAAAAGGCAATACCATGCCGAAAATAAAAAGTGTCGTGTATAAGGGAGAAGTATTCACGGCAAATATTTTTCGCATTAAACAGACTGAAGTGGCAGGGATAAGTAAATTGAATGGCCAACAAATTTCCTTTTCTCCATCCGTTGGAAACAGTTTATGGAAAATTGAAATGAGTCCCTCAACAGAAAAATATAAGTATACCAAAGGAAATAAAAATAAAATTATTTTGCAGGGAGTAAAAGATGGCCATCCTTTTACTTACATCATTGATAAAGAAGTTGAATTGGAGTCCCCTATGTACCAATAGTTTTTTCAACTTCCTGTTTATGATTTTTGTACAACAACCGTAACATTGTTGGTAAAACTATCAGCAGCAAAGGCAATGCTATAATAAATCCTCCAATAACCGAAATTGCTAACGGTTGATGTAACTCAGCGCCAGCGCCTATTCCAAGCGCCAGGGGCATTAAAGCGATGATAGCTCCTAATGCTGTCATAAGTTTTGGGCGCAGCCTGGTTGAGATGGAATAAACAATTGATTCATCTACCGGAAGTGTGTGCAGCGATTCTTTAAATTGTAAAAAAGTGAAGATCGCATTCTCCCCAATAATTCCGACTATCATAATTAAACCTGTGTAACTGCCAACATTTAAAGGTGTGTTGGTAAGGAACAGTGCAAGATAACTTCCTGCAATTCCTAAGATGGCGATCAGTAAAATTAAAACAGCAACTTTTATTTTCCTGTATAAAAAAAGTATCACACAAAAAACCAACAGGCTTGAAGAAATTAATATCAGTAATAATTCTTTAAAAGATTTCTGTTGTTCTGCATAAGCCCCGCCATATTCAATATGATAGCCAAGCGGCAGCTTGATATTTGCATTGATATCTTTTTGAATATCTTTCATCACACTTCCCAGGTCACGGTTTTCGAGCCTTGCAGAAACAACACCCATCGATTGTAAATTTTCTCTTTCTATTTCTGCATCGCCTACATTTATTTTTACTGACGCCAATTCACTCAACGGTTTTAATTGGCCGTTCGGTAAAAATATCTGCATCTTATCTATTTCTTCTATGCTTTTATTTTTACTTCCGGGATAAACTAGTCGTACCGCAAACAATTGCTCTTTTTCGAAAATATTGCCTATAACATTTCCTTCTAAAGATGTTTGCAACTGGTATTGAAGATTGGCAGAGGTTAGTCCGTACAAGGCAAGTCTTGTATAGTCAGGCTGAATAGTTATTGATGGGCCGGTAATTGTTATACCATTAAAAATATCTGCAGTGCCTTTTATTTTTTCTACACGGCCAGCAATTTGTTCTGCAAGGTCATGCAAAGTTTCCTGGTCATCACCATATACTTTTATTTCTACAGGCTGAACGGATGTCATCAAATCTCCTAGCATATCGTTTATTACCTGCCCAAAATCTATACGCAGCGCAGGTTGTGTGGTTTCTATTCTTTTCCTGATATCTGCAATTACTTCTTCTGTTGTTCTGTTTCTTTTTGTTTTTAATTGAATAAGATAATCGCCGCGGTTAGGTTCCGTTATAAAAAATCCCATTTGGGTTCCTGTCCTTCTTGAGTATGCTTCCACTTCAGGAATGGTAACAATAATTTTTTCTACTTCTCTTAATTCTGCATCTGTTTCCTGCAATGAAGTGCCGGGCAAACTACTGTAATCAAGCACAATACTTCCCTCATCCATCTCGGGTAGAAAACCTGTTTTTAATGCAGGCAAAACAAAAACAATCACAAGAATTAAAGCGCCGGCAATAATAAAACTTATGTAAGGCCGAAGAATAAAAAATGAAACCCATTTTTGTTTTTTCACTTCGTGAACTTCTTTTTTTCCGTTTGTCATCCTGAGCTTGTCGAAGGATTTCTTTTTAGAAAATAAAAGATAGATTACCGGCAACCCGATCCACGTTACAAAAAATGAGCAGATCAAAGTGATGATCATTGTGTTTGTCATCACTTTAAAATAAGCGCCTGCAACACCACTCATCAACATGAAAGGAAGAAAAATTACAATGGTGCTCAAGGAAGAGCCAATCATTGCAGGAAATAAATATTGAATTGCTTTTTGAACAATTACAGGATATTGCTCACCAGGGTTTTCTTCATGCGTTCTATGTATCTGTTCCACTATTACGATAGCATCATCTATAATTAAACCAATGGCCGCAGCAATGGCTCCGAGTGTCATAATATTCAGTGTATAACCAATTGCATACATCACAATTAATGTAAGACAAATGGTAACCGGAATTGTAATCAG
>JALYYX010000112.1 GCA_030946075.1 Bacteroidota bacterium
TCTCTTCCAGTAATGGTTTTAATTCAAAACTTAAAATCTCACTCCACCATTTGTTTTCATCTTCGTTGGCAGGGTAGGTACAAAAATAACTGTGTCCAATTTGGAAGCCTTCGCCAAGATTGATGTCCTCTTTAATTTTCCCGTTCACTTTTGTAACTGCTGAGCAAATATGTTCTACCAATTGAGCTGATAAACCTTTAGCTGAAAGGAAAGAGCGGAAATTGTCGCCATAGTCAGGTTGAAGGGTAACAAAGGCAAACCTTCTTCTCAAAGCATAATCCACAATTGCCAATGAACGGTCTGCTGTGTTCATTGTGCCTATGATGAACAGGTTTTCAGGAACATAAAAGCGGTCTTCTTCATCTTCTGCATAAGTTAGTTTTAAAGCAAATTTTTCCTCTCTCTTGTCTGCCTCAATAAGCATCATCAATTCACCGAATATTTTACTTAGGTTTCCTCTGTTTATTTCATCAATAATGAAAAAGAATGGTCTGTCTGGATGTGCCAATGCTCTTTGGCAGAATGAATAAAAAATCCCGTCTCTTAAATCAAAGCCTCCTTTTTGAGTTGGTCTTAGCCCCTGAATAAAATCTTCATAGCTGTATGATTGATGAAACTGTACCATTTCAATATTGGCATCTTTCACTTCCTGCATTATTTCATAAGCCAGTTTACGGGCTATAAATGTTTTGCCAACTCCGGGTGGGCCTTGTAAAATAATATTCTTTTTACGTCTGAGCAAAGTTACAGTTTGTAAAAAGTCGTATTCACTGATAAATGGTTTATCGCTGTCTTCAGCAAATTTGTATTTCTTTATGTTGCTAGTTAAAAGTAACTTTTCTGTAATGATATTTTTATTGTCAATTATTTCCCTGATGATGTCATATTCATCTTCAGTCAGTTTAAATAAACTCCCTTGATTGTTTATAAATACTTCACATTGCTGTAAAGCAGCATTATTCTTTAAATCATTCCAATGAACAGGGATTTCTAATTTTTCAATCAATTCAAATTCTATTTCTTCCCCGTTCGCCGTATTATGGATGCCATTCGTTACTTCATAAATTGCTTTTATTTGTTTCGTTGGTGTGCTTTCGTAACCAATAATTAAATCGCCGGGTTTCGCTGCTTCAAAGTATTTGTAAATTCTTCTTTTGTTCCCTTTTTCATTATGTGTAGTGTAGGTTTGCCTTTGACCTTCGTTATGATTACTGATACTCCAAATTTTGGGGTTTGCATTAAGCCACCAGAAATTTAGTGGCTCTGCATCGTCGTTGTTTTTTTCTAATTCTGTTTCGGGTTCTGCAACAGTGGATGAGCCAATGTTTTCACCGGAAAACTTTAAGTTGTTTTCTGTAAATAGCTTAGCTAGTTCAGGATATAATCTTACATATTCATTTAAAATAAAATCATATACAATTGTAGGACTGAAAGTGTCTGGCCGAAAGAGGTTCTTATAATTTTTAAGTGTGTTGGACTTGTATTGATATACTTTATCGGTAATCCATTTTACTTTTCGTCGGTGATTGAAGTTATCCCAAATGCCTTCAAAATAATAATTACCTTCAATTATACCAATGCCTAAGCAGGTATTAACGCCTTTGGTTGCGAAAACAACATCCCCAATATTTGCAGTTTTAAAAAGCCAAAGATTCCATGTCTTGTTTGACTTATCGTCATCTTTTAAACCTATTTCTTTGTTCATTGCTTCTCTCGACTCAAACTTGTTTAAGTCTTCAAAGTTGAAATCTATAGCAATGATATTATCCCTATGAAATCTTTCCCATTCGGAAGCCTGACTGCCGGGAGCAAACTTGAAATAATTCCTGCTTTCCTTATTAAGTTTAATGATTGCAGGTTTTGTTTCTTGCAAAATACTAACGGCTTCATTATAACTTTCAATTGGTTTTAAATTATTTGGCTTAGGTTCTTTTATTGACCAACCTGCAATTTGACCTGCCTCTGGTTTTGCACTGAAGCGAATAAAAAACTGGTAACTGTCTTTGGGAGAATCTTTAGTAATGGGATATAAAGCCAGCCAAGACCAAGTGCTGCCAAAATTTGAGGCCCCTTGAAAATCAACTTTATGAGACGTATAATCTTTTAAATTTAATTTGCCTAACAAGTCGTTGGCTATTTGTTCCAAATAATTTAAAACGGTTTCTTTAATTGAGCCTCTATAAAAAAAGCTATGAAAAACACTCCAAGGATTTTGCCAGTTTGCAAATAAATCTCTTTTAAATAATTCATACTCCTGAATTTGCTTTAAGAACGGCTCTTTGTAATGATTGAAATAGATAACATCTTTTGCACGGATTTTATCTTTGATTTCATTTACAAGTAGTTCATTAGTGGGTTGGCCTTGCAACAATCTTCGGGCAATTTCAGCTCTTAATAAATTGACCGGTTTAAAATCACGGTCGGGGTCTCCATATTCTTTAAAAATATCTTCGACTGCAGTTTTGGGCAAATTATTTATTGCTTCGAATAAAGTATTCGGTTTTTCAGAGTAGCCGTTATACTGTTTTGCTAAATCTATTATGTATTGGAATTGCGTTTGCATAGTCACTTTAATAATTTCAAAAATTTGATACCTTATGGCAAATTTTTCAAGTTAAACAAATTTAAGAATAGGAAGTTTCCTCTTATCTATAAAAGCAGAGCTATGCCAATAATAGAAGCATACATGAACAAGAAATATGGAAGGCTAAATAATGCGAATCTGCCAAAAATCTAATAATATTCTACAGTATCTACAAAAAAATCACTCCAACCCGCAAGCACAAGTGGTAACCTCCCTTGTTACCATATAATCACAATCGTCAACCTGTATATGCGTAGTGCATGGCATACAAGGATCAAAGCTGCGGATGGCACGTAGTATATCGATTCCCTTGAATTTTTTATCAGGGTCATCGAGGTCTACGTTTTCTAAGATCGGCGTATTAAGAACCGCTTCTTCGTAAGGGCCGGGTGTGCCCCAGGGAGTATTGGGTGAAGCATTTAAAGTGGAAGGCGTCAATATTTGGTAATTGGCAATGGCGCCATCATCTATAATCAAATGATGCGTTAAGAAGCCGCGGCCGGCGCCCCAAAAACCAACGCCAATTTGTGTTCCTTTTT
>JALYYX010000135.1 GCA_030946075.1 Bacteroidota bacterium
AGGAAGTAAGAGATGTATCCGAACAATGGGTGGATGATTACAATCATCACAGACCACATGATGCGCTGGGTGGGCTATCGCCCATGATGTGGAAATGTGGACAGCAACGCAACGCTCAAATCTACGCTGTTCCTGACCACATTACCACATCCGGTTATAATAGTAATAGTAGTAATAAAATGATTTTAAATTCTACTTTTGATGCGTACTAAAAATGGGGAGCCTACAGAATGACATACCTACAGTTGGTGAAATTTCTTTAAGATATTCTATGACTTTATTATAATGGGTTTCATCTTTTGTCCAGGTTTCAAATAATGTTTGAACTTTCTTTTTTTGTTTTATTTTAGTTTCATCTTTTGCCGGTTGATTTTCATTATCTGTTTTCACAAACGCTTCAGCAATGGCACTTTTAATATAATCTAAATTATTAGAAGATAAATTACCCATATACTTTCCATTGGTAAAACTAAAAAGATGAACACTAATATTTTCTTTAATAGGTTTTTGTTGTTCAATTTGTTCTAAGGTAAAATTCACTTCTTTACCGGCTGCTTTTTTATCATGATAAATTTCAATTAATTTATAATACATTCTATCCAAATCAGTATAATATCTTTTATCTCTGTCTTGAATAAAGAGATCATAGGCTTTCATTAACCTGGTAAAAAATTCTTTGTAGTCAATATGTTTTGCTTCAGCTTCTTTACATTCTCTATAAAAATGTTTATCCAAATTATCTGCATTATCTACATACCCTTTTAAGATCACTTCTAAATAATCGTCTTGTGTCATTGTTCTTTATGCTTTAAAATTCTATTTTCTATATAATACCCTTGCTGCTTTTATTGCTTCCATTAACCGTAATTCAGTAAAGGCATTTCTTTGCTTTTCTTCATTAATAAATTTTTTAAATGCAATAAATAAAGCCTGGTAATAAAGTTGCTCAAAGTCAATTTCTTTTAAATCAATAGTATCTTGTTTCATGTTATAAGTGTTACTCATTATGCAAATTTTTTCATTGGTAAAACTTTTGCTTTTTTCTCTGTTTTAAAGTGATCTGTAAATATTGCTTTTTCTACAATCTTCACATACCGCATAGTTTGCTTAATATCACTATGACCCAAAACCTTTTGTAACACTTCAGGTCTGCCGCCTTTTTCAAGATATAAAGTAGCATAGGTATTTCTTGCATCATGGCAGGTTAATACTTCATGCTTTGCATTTGTATAAGTGATACGCTTTGCACCGCTCTTTTTTACTTCCATTATAACATCATTGATCTTTGCCTTTTTTGCTAAATCTTTTAATGTACGGTTTGTTTCCTGGTTAGTGTAAACCGGAAACAATGTATTGTTTGCGGCTGCATAATCTTTGTACTTATCAATTATAGATAATGCTTTATTGTTTAGTGGCACAATCACTTCTTTATGTACTTTAAACATTGTAAATTTTAAAGCATTTACTGTTTTGCCTTCATGGTTCACCTGCACAATGTTTTCAGGTTTAAGGCTGCACCAATCGGAAAAGCGTATGCCTGTAAAACAGGCAAAGCAAAAAGCATCTTTCACATGATCTTCAGTAGTGTTCTTTTCTGTTTCTACATTGTATAACTGCATTAATTCAGGCTCTGTTAAATACATGATCGTAGTTTCATAATTACGGCTTGCTTCAAAATCTTCAAAGTCTGAATAGGTATTTACTTTTTGCTTTTTCATTTCAGCAAGAAAAGCCTTTAAGGTTGCTATACGTTTGGCTAAGGTGTTATTGATAACGCCGGTATCTTCAATTAAATATTTAGTGTAAAGAGTAATGAATATGTGATTAATACTTTCAAAGGTTATTGTATAATTCATTGCCTTTTCAAAATCCTGTAAAGACTTTTTTAAAGTGATATAAGTTTTTATTGTGGCCGGTTGAAAGATGTTTTGCTTTGCAACAATAAAGTTTTGCAGGTGTTCAAAAAAAGATACCTGCACCAGCTCTGGTTCCTGTTCTTTTACTTTGCCTATCACTTCAGTATAAAATCTTTCTTTAAAATACTCCAGCGTTAAATCTGTTTTTATGTTTTTAGCATTGGTAATAATTGCATCTGCACCATTACGCAAAGTTTCAAGTCTTGCATTTGTGTTACCTGCACCTGGAGCTTTGGCAGATACTTTTTTACTTTCACCTTTCCCAATCCAGTATTTATTTAAAGTTGATCTGCCTGTGTAATATCTAAATCTTTTTTCAGTTTCCTTTTCAATGCCCTTTACTTTCACTTTGAGCACTAAATAAATAGGGTGTGTTTTGTCTTTTAAGGTTTTGCTTCGTTCAAGTTGAAAATAAAGAGTAGCCATAATTATAAATTAGTTAGTTAAACAACTTCAGGTGACCCAAATAGGTGACCCAAAATTAGTTAATTATAATTAATAATAAAAAATAATGGTGAATGTAAATACGCTGTGGATAAGGCTTTTAGATGATAAGGGAAATTTATGTAGGTAAGTTAATTCAATTCCGCCCCACACCACTGAGAAAAAATCCTCTTTTGCAGAGGATTTTTCATTTCTCTTTATTATCCTGATCTTCTAAAATAGTATCTATAGAATGGGAGGTTTCTGCTGTTTTTGAAGAATTAATCTTTTCTACCAGACTTGAATAATGTCTTGATAATTCCTGAAGCTCTTCTTCAGTTTTATCTTCAACATTTATCATTCTATTACTTGCTTTATCATGGGCTGCTACAAGTTCATTAATTTTCAAATGCAATGCAACAGAAAACCGATTAACAGTTTTTTGAATAATAAATATACTTAAAAAAGTTACTGAAAAAATAACATCCATTATCATCTTATTTCTTGTTTGATGATATACCCGGTCATCAGCGAAATAATAAATTACAAAAGAAAACGCTATAATAAATGTAATAGAATTACCAAGCACACGGGTAGCTATTATACTAAATTTCTCAAAGGCATTTTCAACTTTTCTGTAAATGCTTTTCATCAAAATATTTTTCCGGTATTATTTTCAACAATTGAGCCATAAAAGAATTCGGATTATTTATCTTCCAAAATCATCCTGAATCCTTATAATATCTTCCTCATTACTGGGATTATTTTTATCAGTGTGTTGCCATATTTCTGCCACAATTCCCCAACCACTTAAACCTATCAACCTATGTCGTTCACCTTTTTTTAGTTCAATAATAGAACCTTGTCGATAATTTTTAATGTTTTTTTCCTCATCAGTTTCACTAGTTACAATTTTAACTTCGCCGCCAATTATTCTCCACACTTCAGACCTGCGAAAGTGATATTGCCAACTTGATCGTTTTGCAGGTTCCACTATTAATATTTTAGGGCTAAGTTTATTTTCTGCTATAAGAGAAAATTCATTTACTTCTGAAAAAAATTTTTCTATAAAAAGTTTTGATTGATCTTCATCAATTACGAAGAAACCGCCCCAGGGCCGTTCCATATCTTTTTTAATAATAATTAGACCAAGTTCTTCTAAATGTTTTTCAACAATTTTGAAAACATTTTCTTTGGTAGCAATAGATGGAAAAACTAAATTCATAAAACATAAAATTATCTTCCCATGTAAACCATGAGAATTTGTATGTCACTCGGATTCACGCCACTTATTCTACTGGCCTGCCCTAGCGTTTGAGGTTTTATTTTATTAAACTTTTGACGGGCTTCATTTGATAGAGAAGATATTTTATCATAATTAAAGCTTTCAGGTATTGCTTGTCCTTCTAAGGTGCTCATGCGGCTAACCAATTCTTTTTCTTTTTGAATATAGACCGCATATTTTATTTGAATTTCTGCCTGTTCTATAGCCTCAATAGAATAATTTTTTAGATCCTCATTTAACCGAGGGCTTACTTTCATCATTTCTGGTAAAGTAACGGAAGGTCTTAAAAGTAAATGAGATGCCTTTTGTTTTTGATTTAATTCTGCAGAATTTAAGTCGTTTAAATAAATATTCATTTCCGTAGAATCAAATAAAACTCTTTCCAAAATATTTTTTATCTTTTCTATATCTTCCTTTTTAGTTTTGATCTTTTGCATTCTGGGTTGTGTAGCTAATCCTAATTTATAACTCTTTTCAGTAAGTCGCAAATCCGCATTATCCTGACGTAAAAGAGTCCTAAATTCGGCTCTGCTTGTAAACATTCGATACGGCTCCTCCGTGCCCTTGTTTACAAGATCATCTATTAAAACCCCTATGTACGCTTCATCTCGTTTTAAAATTAAGGGATCTAAATCTTTTACTTTCTGATGTGCATTTATTCCTGCCATTAACCCCTGGCAGGCTGCTTCTTCATAACCTGTGGTCCCATTAATTTGGCCAGCAAAAAATAAATTTTCAATTAATTTTGTTTCTAAATTTAATTTTAATTGAGTTGGAGGGAAATAATCATATTCTATCGCATAACCTGGGCGAAACATTTTACAATTTTCGAACCCATTAACCCATCTAAGTGCTTGTAATTGAATAACTTCTGGCAAAGATGATGAAAATCCGTTAACATAAATTTCTATTGTATTCCACCCTTCTGGCTCTACAAATAACTGATGTCGATCTCTTTCATTAAAACGGGTTATTTTATCCTCAATGCTAGGGCAATATCTAGGTCCAACCCCCTGAATTCGGCCTTGAAACATGGGGCTTTGGCTAAATCCGGTGGATAAAATTTCATGAACTTTTTTATTTGTATAAGTTATCCAACAATTTTTTTGAACTTTTGGTTTTATAGTATCTAAAAAAGAAAATCCTTTTATTTCGTTATCTCCTTTTTGGATGTCCATCTTCGAGTAATCTAAGCTTCTTCCATCTATTCTGGGGGGGGTTCCTGTCTTTAGCCGGTCGCTTTGAAAGCCCCATTCTATTAATTGTTCTGTAATTCCCGTGGATGCTTTCTCTGATAACCTTCCTCCACCCATTTGTTTTTCTCCTACATGTATAATCCCGTTCAGAAAAGTACCATTAGTTAGAATAACAGCATCGGAATAAATTTCGTGGCCAAATCTGGTCTTTAACCCAACGACTCTATTTTCCTTTTTCAATAACCCCAATACCATGTCTTGATAAAAATCAATATTTGGACTGCTCTCTAATACAGAGCGCCATTTTACAGAAAAAAGGTTCCTGTCATTTTGACTACGAGGACTCCACATGGCTGGTCCTTTACTTTTGTTCAACATCCTAAATTGAATCATGGTTTCATCCGAAACAATTCCACTAAACCCACCCATAGCATCTATTTCCCTAATTATTTGTCCTTTACCTATTCCTCCCATTGCCGGATTACAGCTCATTTCCCCAATTGTCTGAAGATTCATAGTAATAAGCAAAACCTTGCTACCTAAATTAGCAGCAGCACATGCAGCTTCACATCCGGCATGTCCTCCCCCCACTACAATAACATCATATTTGATAAACATGGAATTTATAATTTAATAGTTTCACGTGAAACCATCCAATCTTTAAGATATTCTTCTTGCGTTTTAAACATACGACTTCGTAATACTTTCGTTTTATCTGAATACCCACAGAAATGCAAAGCTCCGTGAATGATAACCCGAACTAACTCCTCTAAATAGGTTGCATGGAATTTTACACTGTTCTCTTTAATCCTATCTACACTTATATAGATCTCTCCTTCCAGCGCTTCCGATGAGTTACCCAATGAGAAACTCAATATATCTGTAAAATAATTTTTCTTTAAGAATCTCTTGTTAAGTGCAATGAGGTAATCATCCGAGCAAAACATAATGTTAACATTAAGAAAGTGCGTTTTTTCCTTATTGAAAACATTCACCAAGAAGAACTGCAGTGCTGTTTTATTTTTTAAATAGGATTTTCTATCTAAGTCATAAAAGTGAATTCTTTTCAAAATAATTTGTTGAAACGATATATAAAATGCACGTAACCTAAATATATTTACCTGAATGTTAAAGAAACTAACTCAATTAAAGGTTGGAACATCTGGCGTTATTCATTCTTTTACAAAAAACGAGCTGTTTTTAAAATTAATGGAAATGGGCTGTTTGCCAGGAGAAATCATTTTGGTAGAAAATACCGCGCCATTGGGAGACCCTATCTCCATTAAAGTAGCTGGATACAGGCTGAGCCTGCGGTTGGATGAGGCTGAAACTATTTTAGTAGAAGAGATATAACTTATTGATAATCAATTAGTTTTATGAAAATAGGTTTATATTTTGGCTCCTTTAACCCTGTACATATCGGCCATTTGATAATAGCAAATTATACTGCGTATAACACCGATATAGATCAGGTATGGTTTGTTATTTCTCCCCAAAATCCTCTTAAGCCTCAAACTTCCAATTTAAATAAATATCATCGCAAATACCTTATTGATTTAGCTATTGAAGGAGAGAACAAATTAAGATCAAGTACTATTGAATTTGCATTACCCATACCCTCGTATACAATAGATACATTAAGTTATTTAAAAGAAGAATATCCTCTTCATATTTTTGCTGTAATTATCGGAAGTGATAGTTTACAAAACATACATAAATGGAAAAATTACGAATTATTAATTCATAATTATGAACTACTGGTTTATGAAAGACCCGGCTTTCCTATAAATACAAACTATAATAATGTCACTAAATTAAAAGGGCCTTTATTAGATATTTCCTCAACAGATATTCGCGACTTAATAAAAAAACGTGGATCTATTAAATTTTTAGTTCCAGATTTGGTTAAAGAAGAAATTGAAAAAAATCATTATTACAAATAAAATCAAAATAACCATCCCAAAAATAAACAACCTAATACTACATAAGGTGATTTAATCCTGGTAAAATGTAGCAAACAAAAGGTTCCTGCTATTACTATAATATTAATTAGGCTAACTGTTTTAAAATTTGAAATAGAAATATCATGCAATAAAAATAGGGTAGCGGCCCACATAATGCCTACAACTGCTGCATTTATTCCTTCAAGAGCCCGATAAACAACAGGATATTTTTTTAAATTATGCCATACAGGATAAAAAAATAAAACAAGTAAAGCGCTGGGTAAGAAAATGGCTAGGGACCCAATTAAACATCCCAGCAACTGAAAAACTTCCCCCTTGGGCCTCATAATTAAACCACCTGTATAACTTGCCACAGAGAATACGGGACCAGGAATTGCTCTTACTATTCCCCAGCCCGTTAAATATTCTTCTTTAGTGATATTGTATTTTATCTTGTTTCTTACTACATACTGATCATACATCATAGGCATTAAAACATCGCCTCCGCCAAAAACCAAACTTCCAAACCGATAAAAATTTTCAAACAATGCATACTCTCTCTTATTCTGCCAGTTTTGAGTTCGGGATGTTTCACTTAAAATTCCGGCTACAAGAAAAATCAATAAAAACAGCCAGATATTTGTCCATTTTACCAGTTTTGGTTTTAATTCTTTTCTACGGGGAAAACGTTTATTACTAAAATTGGTTACAACACCTCCAACTATAATAAGAATAGGAAACACCCAAGGTGTTTTAAATAATAGATATGTAATAATTATACAGACGAACATTATTGCATAGGTTATTAAATTATTTATTGAAGTTTTATAAACCCTGTAGGCTGCAAATGCTAAAAATCCTACGGCCATGGGTTGAATGAATTTAAAAATATTAAGATCAGAAGATGTTGTGTTAATATAGCGAATGGCGAAAGAGAAAGCGCCCATTAAAATGCATGCTGGCAATAACCATATAATTAAAGTAACAACTGCTAATGAAACACCGCCTCGTTTATATCCTATAAGGGTAAGCGTTTGCGTTGATGATGCCCCTGGTAACAATTGGCAGAATGAAACATAATCCATTAACTCCTCTTTTGTTACATCTTTTCTTCGCTCTACAAAAGTTTTCATCATCATCCCTAAGTGCCCCTGCGGGCCTCCAAAAGCAGAAATAGTATGAAGGAAAACAGCTTTTAAAAAAGGAATATGCCGTGACAACATTGTTTGAAAGTAATTTAAAAAAAGAAAAATAGCGTTTTATTAAAAGAGCCGATTCTGCAAATTAAATTTTATGAATGTATTTTCGAAATATGAAAATGATCCAAAGAAAACTTTTCTTACTTAAGTATACCTGTTTTTTACTTTCATTCTTATTGATACTTTGTTCTTGTTCTCAAAAACATTTTGTAGCGCAAACATTTTATCAATTCAAAGGTGTAAAGGCAGATGTTGATTACAGCGACTTAAATTATTGGGCAGCCCATCCCTGGAAAAAAAATAATGCTGACACAATTCCGCTTTCTCTTCAAAATATAAAAAGAGATTCTCTCGCTGATGTGTTTTTTATTTATCCCACAACTTATACGGATACCTCAATGCCAATGGGCTGGAACGCATATATCGATGATGAAACCCTAAATCAAAAAACGGATAACACTACCATCTTATATCAGGCAAGTGTATTCAACAATCATTGTAGAATATTTTCTCCGCGTTATCGCCAGGCAAATATTAAAGCATTTTATACAACCGAGAAAAGCCTTGCTGCTAAAGCGTTTGATGTGGCTTATGCTGATATTAAAAGAGCTTTTGAATACTATTTGCAAAATTACAATCATGACCGGCCGATAATCATTGCATCCCACAGTCAGGGAACTTTACATGCAGGAAGATTATTAAAGGAATTTTTTGAAGGAAAAGAATTATCCAAAAAATTAGTTTGTGCATACATTATAGGTTTGCCTGTTTTTGAAACTTATTTTAAAGAATTGAAACCATGTGAAGATTCAATACAAACCGGATGTTTTGTTAGCTGGAGAACGTTTAAGGAGGGGTACGTTCCCGAATTCGTAAAAAATGAAAAACAAAAAGCCTATGTAACCAATCCACTAACGTGGACACAGGATGAAACCTTTGCCCCTGCCAAACTAAATAAGGGAGGAATATTAAAAAATTTTAACAAGATAATTCCCGGCTTAGTACATGCACAAATTCATGGAAATATTTTATGGGTTAGTAAGCCCAAATTCTTTGGAAATGTTTTTCTCACAGCAAAAAATTATCATATTGCCGATTACAATTTATTTTATATGAACATAAGGGAAAATGCAGCAACAAGAATTAATTCTTACCTACATAAAAAGTAAAAAATTAAAATTCTGCACTCTTGGGAAAGCGTGGAAAAGGAATTACATCCCTGATGTTTGTCATACCAGTAACAAATTGTACTAAACGCTCAAAGCCAAGGCCAAAGCCAGCGTGCGGAACTGTACCAAATCTTCTTGTATCCAAATACCAATCCATTTCTTTAACAGGAATATGCATTTCATTCATGCGTTGAGTAAGTTTATCAAGCCGCTCTTCTCTTTGTGATCCGCCAACAATTTCCCCAATACCCGGTGCTAAAATATCCATTGCAGCAACAGTTTTTCCATCATCATTCTGCCGCATATAAAATGCTTTTATTTTCTTCGGGTAATCAGTTAAGATAACAGGCTTTTTAAAATGTTTTTCTACAAGATATCTTTCATGTTCGCTTTGAAGATCAATACCCCAATCACTAATTAAATATTGGAATTTCTTTTTTTTGTTATGGTTAGATTCTTTTAAAATTTCTATCGCTTCAGTATACGTTAAACGTTCGAAATTATTATTGGTAACAAACTGTAACTTTTCAATAAGCCCCATTTGGCTTCTATCATTTTGTGGTTTTTGTTTTTCTTCTTCTGATAAACGTTGTGCTAAAAACTCAAGGTCTTCCGGATTGTTTTGCAACGCATAATTAATAATATATTTTATAAATTCTTCAGCAAGGTTTGCATTATCTTCCAAATCATAAAAAGCCATTTCGGGTTCTATCATCCAAAACTCTGCAAGATGCCTGGTGGTATTTGAATTTTCTGCACGAAAAGTTGGCCCGAAAGTATATACATCTGCAAATGCCATTGCGGCAAGTTCACCTTCTAATTGCCCACTTACGGTAAGGTTAGTTGCCTTGCCAAAAAAATCTTCTTTAAAATTTATAGAACCATCTTCATTCTTCGGAGGATTTTCAGGTGGCAAATTTGTTACCCGGAAAGTTTCACCGGCACCTTCTGCATCTGATGCTGTAATAATGGGGGTATGCAAATAAATAAATCCTTTATCATTAAAAAATTTATGAACTGCAAATGCCAATGAATGTCTTACTCTGAAAACTGACCCAAAAGTATTAGTACGAAAACGCAGGTGAGCAATCTCTCTTAAAAACTCAAGACTATGTTTTTTAGGTTGCAAAGGAAATTTTTCTCCATCACAATCACCCAATATTTCAATAGAAGTTGCTTTCAATTCAATTTTTTGCCCTTTACCTAAGGATGGAATAATTTCTCCTGTTATTTTAACAGCAGCACCGGTAGTAATTCTTTTTAAAATTGAATCATCAAATTTTCCAAGTTCTGCAACCGCCTGCAAATTATTATTTGTGCTACCGTCATTTACTGCAATAAATTGATTGTTACGAAAAGTGCGTACCCAACCCATTACTATTGCCTCATAATTTGTTTTGTCTGCAGATAGTAAGTCAACTATTTTAGATCTTTTATTAAACATGTAATTTTTAAAAAGCACAAAGATAAGCGATACTGCTAAAGCATTATTTGCCACATCGAATTCCTGAAGTTGAATAGAGCGTTGCCAATGAATTAAATCAGGGAAATAAAGTTCGTTACCAAATATTTTATTTTTTTATAAATTTACCGTATCATTGCACCGGAATAAAGCTGATTGGTTCTCCTTGCTTTAAAAAATTATCAGTTCAATATAGAATCCATTCCATATAAATCATCAAAATTTATAGTTCACACTTTAAGATTGTTTTGAGTTTTAATCTACAAGTCCCTTTATGTACGACATTTCACAACTGAACGATATGCTCGTTCCTGAATTGCAGGATATAGCATTAGAACAAAATATTTCCAACGCAAAAAAATTAGATAAACAGGAACTGATTTCGCAGATCCTGAATAAACAAACTACAATGACTACTGGTACCGATGGCGAAAAGCCAAAAAGAAAAAGAATTATTAAGCCTGTTGCAAATAGCAATAGCGATGCTACGGCTACTGAAGAAAAAATAAAGCCTGAGGCCAAAATAAAAAAAACCGAGCCTCCAATAGCAGAGAAAAAAAGAATGGATAAAAAAAATAAAGAAGAAGAAGAGGAATCTTTGAATGATGAAACAGGTGATGACGATTTAGAAGCTACTCATGAAACTATTAGGGCTATTGCACCCGCTTTGGTTGATCTATTAAATGATGATGCTCCCCAAAGCGGCGAAAACCAAACAAATGGCGGGTTGGCTGTACAACAAAAGTTTCCTCCTCGCAGAGAACCTGCATTTAATATAGAATTTGACGGTGTTATTTTAGGCGAAGGCGTTTTGGAAATGATGCCCGATGGATATGGCTTTTTAAGAAGTAGTGATTATAATTATTTATCATCACCGGATGATGTGTATGTTTCTCCTTCACAAATAAAATTATTCGGATTAAAAACCGGCGATACAGTGTATGGTTCTGTTCGTCCTCCAAAAGAAGGAGAAAAATATTTCGCTTTATTAAAAGTTGAAACTATCAATGGCAAAGGCCCCGATGAAGTTCGTGACCGTGTTCCATTTGATTACCTCACACCATTATTTCCCTTCGAAAAATTAAATCTATTTACAGATTCCAATAATCTTTCTACAAGAATTATGGACCTGTTTACCCCCATAGGAAAAGGTCAGCGTGGATTAATTGTTGCACAACCTAAAACAGGAAAAACAATGCTGCTGAAAGAAATTGCAAATGCAATTGCAGCTAATCACCCTGAAATTTATTTGATCATTGTTTTGGTTGATGAAAGGCCTGAAGAGGTAACTGATATGGAACGCAGCGTACGGGCGGAAGTTATTGCATCTACCTTTGATGAACCTGCAGATAAGCATGTAAAAGTAAGTACCATGGCTCTTCAGAAGGCCAAACGCCTGGTTGAATGCGGACATGATGTGGTAATATTATTAGATAGTATAACACGTTTGGCGAGAGCACATAATACAGTAGCGCCTGCCAGTGGAAAGGTTTTATCAGGTGGCGTTGAAGCTAATGCAATGCAAAAGCCAAAACAATTTTTTGGTGCTGCAAGAAAGATAGAATTTGGGGGTTCACTTACAATTATTGCTACAGCACTTGTGGATACGGGAAGCAAAATGGACGAGGTAATTTTTGAGGAATTTAAGGGAACCGGTAATATGGAATTGCAATTAGACAGGCGATTATCCAACCGCAGGATTTTCCCTGCTATCGATATAGTTTCATCTTCAACACGACGTGATGATTTATTATTAGATAAAGATGTTCTTAAGCGTATGTGGGTTTTACGTAACCATATGGGAGATATGAACCCTGAAGAAGCAATAAACACGTTGATGAAAAACATGAAGGGCACTAAAGATAATATGGAGTTTTTAACTTCTATGAATGGATAAATTTGAAGTAAAAAGTAAATAAAGTTTATAAAGTATTTTTAACCATCGTTGTTACGGTGGTTTTTTATTTATGGCAATAGAGAAACTAAATATTGAAAATTTTTTAGAGCTCGCAAAACACAATCCTGTTATTGATGTTCGCAGTCCCGGAGAATTTACTCATGCACAAATTCCGGGCGCATATTCATTACCGTTATTTAATGATGAAGAAAGAAAAATTGTTGGCATAACCTATAAGCAGCAAAGCCGGGAAGCTGCTATTAAAGTTGGGCTGGATTTTTTTGGAGTAAAGATGAAAGGAATAGTGGAAGAATCAGAAAAAATAGTTGCCAGTTGCCGGTTGTTAGTGGAAAGTGAAAACCATAAAAAATCTGACAACAGGCATCTGTCATCTGTCACCTCAATTCTCATCCATTGCTGGCGTGGGGGAATGCGAAGTGCAGCAGTAGCATGGCTTTTAGATATGTATGGCTTTAAAGTTTACACCTTGGCGGGGGGCTATAAAGCATTTCGTAATTGGGTATTAAAACAATTTAACAAAGAATACAATTTAAAAATATTGGCAGGCTATACAGGTTCAGGAAAAACAATCGTGCTGAAAGAAATGCAAAATTATGGAAAAGCAATTATTGATCTTGAAGGAATTGCCAACCACAAAGGTTCAGCCTTTGGAGCTTTGGGAGAAAAGCCTCAGCCCTCGCAGGAAATGTTTGAAAACATTTTGGCAACGGAGTTACATAAAAAAACATTCGAAAATAATTCAGAAGAAATATGGGTGGAGGATGAAAGCCAAAGAATTGGTAAGTTGATTATACCCAATAATTTTTGGAATATAATGCGTGAAAGCCCCGTTCATTTTTTAGATATTTCTTTTGAAGAGAGATTAAATTATATTATTGACAATTATGGAAAATTTAAAAAAGATGATTTAGTTAATGCAATTCTTCGCATACAAAAACGGCTAGGGGGGCTGGAAACAAAAACAGCAATTAATTTTCTGTTAGAAGACAATTTAAAGGAATGTTTATCCATACTATTAAAATATTATGACAAGCTGTATGCAAAAGGCTTACAAAACAGAAAAAATTATGAGTCCTTATTAAATATTATTACCTGTAATAGCGTTAATACTAATATTAACGTAAATAAATTATTACAGCCGGAAATCCAATGTTCAGAAAAACAATCTTAATTTTTTTATTTCTCCCTTTAAAACTATTAGCACAGGATATTACAGGGGTATGGACAGGTTCCATCTATAACGATACAACACAAAAATATATTCCATACGAAATAACTATCAGCGAAGAGAAAGGCAAGCTGGCTGGTTATTCTCATTCTACTTTCATTGAAGATGATGGCAAAAAAATTATTGTAAAATCAATAAAATTAAAAACAAAGGATAATAAATTTTTTGTAGATGATGAAGAATGGGTGTATAAAAATTATGCTGAACCTGCACCAAAAGGTGTTAAACAGCATAGTGAACTAAGTTTAACTACCAATGATTCGGGAATGATTTTAACCGGGCCGTATAATACAAACAGAACAAAACTATATCTGCCAAGTACTGGAACCATAAAACTCTTTAAGAAAAACAATTATAATCAAACTGCAATAATCCCAAAGCTTGAAGAATTAAATTTATTAAAGAGTCTTTCATTTATTCCCCCAAAGGAAAAGGAAACTTTCCCCTTGGCTATTGCAGAGAAAAAAACAATTTCTGTTGATTCATTTAAAGAAAAAGATGTCAGCGTTTTAATACCGAAGGAGGAAAAAAAATTACAACCTTCTGAATCTGCAAATAAAAACGAAACTGTTTTTGAGCCAACACTTCCGCTGCAACAACCAAATACGCAACAAAAAATTAAAGAAAAAGATGTCGCCGTTTCTTTGCCCATGGAAAATAAAAAGTTGTTGTTTCCGGAGCCATTAAAGCAAAAAGAAAATATTTTTGAACCCACAATTCCGCAGCAGGGGCCAAATACTCTACAAAAAATACAAGAAAAAAACATTGCCCTTTCTTTGCCTAAAGAAGATAAAAAGTTGCCATCTCCTGAACCAATAAAACCAAAGGAAATTATTTTAACACAATCAGGCACGCCACAAAAACAACCTGATGCACAACAAAAAATAAAAGAGAAAGGCATTGCAATTTCTCTACCTAAACAAATAAAAAATTCAGATGTTATTATTCAACCTAAAAAAGAAACAACAATTGCTATCGCAAAATCTCCAATAAAAAAAGAGGAAGTCCTGATACATTTGCCTAAGGCAAAAGAGAAAGAACAGGTTTCCAATTCCCCATCTTCAATTGTACAAAAACCGGTGCCGGAAATGATTTCAGGCCAGTATGCAACTAATATTTCATCAAGAAAAATAGAAACCATTAAAAGTGTTTTCATTAAATCAGACAGCGTAACCATTACTTTGTATGATAATGGAGAAGTTGATGGAGATATTGTAAGTGTATTATTAAATGGCAATGTTATTATGCCAAATGTTATGCTATCTACAAATGCAATAAAGAAAACAATTTATATAACTCCCGATCTTGGAGATTCTTTACAATTGATAATGTATGCAGAAAATCTTGGGAGTATTCCTCCAAACACTGGCCTGCTTATTTTACAAGATGGTGATGATAGATACGAAATAAGATTTGCCGGAGACCTGCAAAAAAATTCAGCAATACTCCTCAGAAGAAAAACTCATTAAGTCAATAGTCATTAAGCTAATAGTCATTTTAAGTTTTATAATTTTGCGCAATGACAAATGACCCAATGACAAATGACTTATCACAAATAAAACTTACGCAATATTCTCACGCAGCAGGATGCGGTTGCAAAATTGCTCCAAAGGTTTTAGAAGAAATATTACAATCAAATATTGCTTTACCCGATAGTAAAAATCTTTTAGTGGGAAATAGTAGTAGAGATGATGCTGCAGTGTTTGATATGGGAAATGGAAAGGCTCTAATTTCTACAACTGATTTTTTTACACCTATTGTTGATGATGCTTTTGATTTCGGAAGAATTGCCTCAGCTAATGCTATAAGCGATGTGTATGCAATGGGCGGCAAGCCCGTTTTGGCTATTGCGATTTTAGGATGGCCTGTTGAAAAACTTTCTTCTGTGCTTGCAAAAAAAGTTATTGAAGGCGGGAGAGCAATTTGTTCGGAAGCAGGAATTCAATTAGCGGGCGGACATAGCATTGATTCTGCAGAACCATTGTTCGGCCTTGCTGTAAGTGGATTTGTTGATATTGATAATCTTAAAAAAAATAATACAGCAAAAGAAGGAGATCTTATTTTTTTAACCAAACCTATTGGTGTAGGAATTTTATCTACAGCACAAAAAAGAAATGTTTTAAAAGAAGATCATTACAATGCATTTATCAATCAGCTTACTAAATTAAATACCGTTGGGGAAGAATTAGGAAAGATAAAAGGCGTTACGGCAATGACAGATGTTACCGGTTATGGATTGCTCGGTCATTTGATTGGAATGGCTGAAGGAAGTAATTTATCTGCTGAATTATTTTATTCAAAAATTCCTGTGATTGAAAGTACCAGAGAATATTTATTACAACGTATAGTGCCCGATGCAACTTACCGAAACTGGAATAGTTACAGCACAAAAGTGGGTTTTGAAAAAGGTGTAAATGTTATGGAAGCATTTTCGCTATTGCCTGATCCGCAAACAAACGGCGGATTATTGATTGCAGTAAACCCGACTTCAGTAAATGAAATTGAAAAAGTATTTAAAGAATTTGAACTTGAATTGTTTACAAAGCCTGTTGGAAAGTTTACCAAACAATTGGATAAAATAATATTTGTAAAACAATGAGCTTTACGATTGGCGACATTGTTGGAAGCATTGGTGTTTTTATTTTGCTTATTGCCTTTGTATTAAATCTATTAAATAAAATTTCTAAAGAGACCTTTATTTATATTTTGATGAATATTGTTGGAGGAGCATTGGCATGCTTTGCATCTTATCTTATTAATTATTGGCCGTTTCTTATCCTGGAAGCCGTATGGACATTGATCTCATTAATTGCCTTAATAAATTATTTAAAAACGAAATGAATTTATTTTAAGCAACCAGGTTATCTATTTTTTTAGCAAGATCTCTATCCTTTCCGGTAACAACATCTCCTGCATCGTGAGTGTTTAACCAAATTTCAACTTTATTATAAACGTTCGTCCACAACGGGTGATGGTTCATTTTTTCTGCTGCCAGGGCAACTCTTGCCATAAATGCAAATGCCTCAGAAAAATCTTTGAACTCAAATTTTTTATACAATTTATTGTTTTCTTCTTTCCACATAAGTTTTTTGTTTTAAGCCCCTTGAGGGGTTGGAGTTAAAAGATAAGATGCTGTTTATTTTTTATTTTTTCATTCGTCATCTCGCTTATCAGTTGAACGGATGAAATTGTTCTGATAGAATTTATCAAGGCCGATACTTCTTCATCGCCGATTATATCATCTTTTATCAGCCATAAAAAATCAAGATGTTTAAATTCAGGCAATAAATATTCTCCATCAAACTGGTTGTTATATAAGTAATGCCTGATCGTGCCGCCATTTTCTGCGTATTCATACACAGAAAAAAAATAAGTTCGTTGTTTTTTATTTAGCTGTATTTCTATACTGTTATTTACCCTGAAATCAAACTTTAGCATTTGGTTTAAATGCCAGCAAAACTGATAAAGCTTAATAGGCGCAACAATTCCCAACAGGCGTGTGTCCTGAAAAAATTCTTCTACCAAAACCTGGTTATCAATTTTAAGTTTCATACCCCTAAAAATTATGATGGGATAAAAAAGCAAAGTTTAAAAAATTATATAACATCTATTTGCAAATAATGCTGTTAAAACATTTTTTATTTAGTTTCTCTTTTCTTAATTCGTAAGATATAATTAATTGTTCGGTTTAATTTTACCAATAGTTTTAATAATTGTCGGATTCATTACATATCGCACTCGTCGGTAATCCCAATAGCGGTAAGAGCTCTATATTCAATTCTCTTACGGGATTAAACCAAAAAATTGGAAATTTTCCGGGAGTAACTGTTGATAAAAAAACCGGTGTTTGCAGAGTATCTGAAACACTAACCGCCAACCTTATCGATCTTCCGGGCACTTACAGCCTATATCCTAAAAGGCACGATGAATGGGTATCTTACAAAGTTTTACTAAACCAGGATAGAGATGTAACTGCTGATATTTTTTTGTTGATAGCAGATGCATCAAACCTTAAAAGAAATCTTTTATTCTGTTCTCAACTTATTGATTTAAAAAAACCGGTTATTGTTGCCCTCACAATGATGGATATTGCAAAGAAAAAAGATATTCAAATTGATATTGCAGGATTGGAAAGAGAATTGGGCGTTCCGGTAATTCCTGTAAATCCAAGAAAAAATAAAGGATTTAAAGAATTAAAAAAGGCAATTGAACAAGGTGCTGAAAATTTATATAAAACTCCGGCAAGAGATTTTATTAACACCAACCCTTTTGCTCCGGAAGCAATAAAACAAATACAAAATCATTTTCCGGGCTTTAGTGATTATCGTGCAATTCATTATTTAATCAATCATGAAAATTTTGTATTAGATAGGGCTACACAGGAATTTATTGAAACCATTGAGGTTAAAAATAAATTTAACCCCACCAAAACACAGGCTGAAGAAATTGTACAGAGATATGGAAGGATAAAACATATTATGCAACAAACAGTTGTTGAAGCAGACCCTCTGCAGAAAGCATTATTTACAGAAAAGCTCGACAATCTTTTATTACATCGCACATGGGGTTATGTAATTTTATTAGCTGTTCTTTTTTTATTGTTTCAAAGTATTTTCTGGTTGGCACAATATCCTATGGATGCAATTGAATGGAGCTTTGGAAAACTGGGTGGCTTTCTTGGCGGCATACTTTCACAAGGCTGGTTGAGTGATGTTTTAATAAATGGAGTGCTTGCAGGCCTAAGCGGAATCATGATCTTCGTTCCACAAATAATGATATTATTCGGGCTGATAAACCTTTTGGAAGATACCGGCTACATGGCACGGATAAGTTTTCTTACAGATAAAATTATGCGTAAAGCCGGGCTAAATGGAAAGAGTGTAATGCCCATGATAAGCGGCCTCGCATGTGCTGTGCCTGCAATAATGAGTGCAAGAAATATTGAAAATAAAAAAGAAAGATTGCTTACAATAATGTGCACTCCATTAATGAGCTGCAGTGCACGTTTGCCGGTATACACTATTTTAATTGCACTAATAATTCCGAAACATTTGTATTTTGGTTTTTTTAGTTTACAAGGGCTTGTAATGATGGCGCTGTATTTATTAGGAACTATAATGGCGCTGGTTTCTGCCTACATTTTTAAATGGTTTATAAAAAGTATAGAAAGAAGTTATTTTATTTTAGAGTTACCGGTTTACCGCGGACCAAGATGGAAAAATGTTTTTTATACAATGATCGAGAAAGCAAAAGTTTTTGTTTTTGATGCAGGCAAGGTTATCATGGTTATCAGTTTGCTGCTTTGGGTTTTAAGCTCTTTCGGGCCTAAACAAAAAATGGCTGCGGCAGGAGCTAAGTATGAAACGCTTGTAACAACTGATCCTTCAAATGCAAATCAATATAAAAAAGAAAGAAAATCTGCATTGCTCGAAAATTCCTATGCAGGTATTTTGGGCAGAAGTATTGAGCCTGTTATTAAACCTTTAGGCTTTGACTGGAAAATAGGAATTGCATTAATAACTTCTTTTGCTGCCCGTGAAGTTTTTGTTGGCACAATGGCAACTTTATACAGTGTTGGTGAAGATAAAGATCAGGACAATACAACATTGCGGCAAAAGATGGCAGCGGCTGTAAGACCAGATGGAACAAAGGTTTATAATGTTGCTACAGGCCTTTCCCTATTGGTGTTTTATGTACTGGCAATGCAATGCATGAGTACGCTTGCGGTTGTAAAAAGAGAAACACGTAGTTGGAAGTGGCCCATTATACAATTACTCTACATGACAGGACTGGCTTATGTTATGAGCTGGGTTGTTTATAATATTTTTAGATAGGTTTACCAATTAACAACCGAAGCAATCCTGTTTTTTACCTGTGGATAAATTCGCTGCGAAAGCTGATCTAGTATATCTTCCTTCCTTGGAATTTGATAATTATTGTTGTTAAGCATTGCGTAATCATTACTACTTAAGGCCCTTGAATCTCCTGTGTAAGTTGCATATTCTTCCTGCCAGTTAAACTGATCGCTGTAATGGTTGGTTGTTATATTTCGTCCTGTGTTTACATCGGTTATTCTTACTTCCATATCGCCGGAGGCAGTAAAATATTTTTTGATAATATATAAGGTTGCGGTTACGGTTTGGTAATGAACTTTACCTGAAGTATCTCTCCCTATATCAATTTGCCTGCTCACATTTTGTGAGTATTGATTGCTCATGGGTTGAGGGATATTCAGGTTAACCCAGGTAAGATCAACTTCCCAATCAGGATGAACATTCTCTCTTCTTACTTCCCAATCAGTATAAAAGAAAGCAGGAATATTTTTATCATAATTTCTGCCCAAATCCCGCACTAAACTTTGTTGAAAATAATCGTTGTTAAAATTATTTCCATAATTATTCCAACCCATACTATTATAAAAATATGTATTGTCTCTAACAGAATTTATAACCACTTTTACAATACTTTTTTCATACGCATTATTGAGTTGCTGACGAACATCTTTGTAGCCAGGTACAAATTCATCTGCTTTTCTAAAAGCATAATATGCATTTCGTGCAGATTGCTTATCACTATTGCCTATATCAGTGATGCCAATATTATAATAAGCTTCTGCTCCATTTTGTTTCGCACTTTGTATTTCGGATGTATAGGATTGTGTGCTTACTAATTTTGCCGCTGTAGAAGTAGCAATAGTTTGATAGAGTTTATTTAAAGCTTCATATTCCTTAATGATCTTGATCCATTTATCTGCTTCCGTTAGGGTATTGTAAACTTCAATTTTATCAAGATGACTTTTAGCAGCTTCATTATATAAGCCCGTAATTGTATTTTTTAATTCTGTATTGGATGGATCTTTGTCCAGTTTCTTTAAAACGCTCAACAAAGCCCTGTCCTCTGTGGTTTTTGAAACGGTTTTACCTGAACTGCATGCTGCAAAAAGGAAAACCATAAAAGATAGATATATGTAAATGTACTTTTCCATATTGAAGATATTATACTTCAATTTACGTAAAGCTTATACCAGTTTGTTACAATAAATAGTTATAAAAAAAATACATTTTATAAAATTAACAATGCTGCTATTTACTGAAGTAATTCCATAATAATTTTGATATTTTTTTGGCAAGCATCCACGCCTCATTGTTTTCATTCCAGCTTTTATCTTTATTATTTTTTGTGCAGATAGAAAAGATATAAGGATTTTTTGGCGCCATTACCAATAAAGTTTCACTTCTCGATTCATCTACTGCTCCGTTTTTTGCCGCAACAAAAATGTATGAAGGTATTTGAGAGATCGCTTCTTCATCCCAGTAATCTCTCCCCATTAACCTAAGCATTTTTTGTGAAATGCTATCGCTGATAATTTCTTTTTTGTAAATTTTTTCAAAGAGTGTTACCATTTCAAAAGGCGTGGTTTGCCCCCAGCCATATTGCATTCTGTTCGCTTCCCTGCCGGGAGTTCTGGAATTTATTCTTGTATTTTTAAATGCCAGACTATCGAGTATCTCATTAATTTTCTTACCACCACCCGCCAGGCTTTGCAGCCATAAACTTGCTGTATTATCACTCATTGTAAGCATCAGCATCATCACTTTACTCAATTCAATTTGCTCATTATTTTTAAATGATCCCAAAATATCAACACCTGCATACAATAATGAATCTTTGTAAATAAGGTTTTGATGGTATTGTAATTCTCCTTTATTTATTTTATCCATTACACCAATTAAAATGGGAATTTTTACCATACTCGCCGTAGGAAAAATTGTGTCTGCATTTATTAAAACAATTTTATTTTTCGTTATATCTTTTATACAAACTCCAACTTGTCCATGAAATCCTTGTATTAAATTTTCAACCTGTCTTTGTAATGACTTATTAATTTTTTGCGCTTTCCCAAAAAACACACTGTTTAATAATACTAATAGGAGAATTAGCTTTTTTGCACCCATATTTTAAAAATAAGGGAAATATCTGAAGAATTTTTCTCCCGCCCATAATTATATATTACCCTTTATACAAAAAGATTATATAGGGAAAACTTTTCGAAAGCCTGTACAGGAAAGGACTTGAGCCATTCTAACTTAACCTGTACAGCCAGCTACTATAAAAAATAAGGTATTATGTATTACATAGTATCAAATAAGTTTTATATCTTTGTTGTAGAATTATAAAAGAAGATCAAAAAAAGAAATTATGAATATTGAAAACACGGCAAGTCAAATGCGAAAAGGGGTATTGGAATTTTGTATTCTTTCTGTAATAAAATTAGGTGAAGCTTATCCATCAGATATAATTGATAAGATGAAAGCTGCAAACCTGAATATTTTGGAAGGAACTCTTTACCCACTTCTTACACGATTAAAAAACGCAGAACTTTTAACCTACAGATGGGTAGAAAGCAACAGCGGCCCACCACGCAAATATTTTATGCTTACGGAAAAGGGTGCAGCATTTTATAAAGAACTGGAGGCCACGTGGGATGAGCTGGCGAACGCAGTGCAAAAAATAACTACAGATAAAAATTCAACCAAAACTTCTACTTCAACAAACCAATAAAACAACAGAGATGAAAAAAGTAATAAATATAAATTTTCAGGGAAGAGTAATTCCTATTGAGGAAACATCTTATGATTTACTAAAACAGTACACTGACAGCCTGAGAATTTATTTTGCCAATGAAGAAGGAAAAGATGAAATAATAAATGATATTGAAAGCCGCATTGGCGAACTCTTTCAGGAGCGACTTAAAAATGGCGCTACCTGTATTACCGATGAGGATATTAATGCTATAATAAATAATATTGGGCGTCCGCAGGATCTTGCCGATGCAGATAATATTTCCGGCGATAGTTCATATACCAATCAAAGTCATCAATCGCAAACCCAATTTCAACAAACCTCATATACAGGTAAAAAACTTTATCGTGATGCTAATAATAAAGTGCTCGGTGGTGTATGCAGCGGTATTGCGGCTTATTTTAATATTGAACCTATCATTGTAAGATTGGTATTCATCTTTTCGGGTATTGGATTTTTTGCCTATTTATTATTATGGGCTTTTGTCCCCAGCAGCAATTCTGTTCAAAACGGTGTACGTAAAAGAATGTACAGAAACCCTGATGATAAAATTATTGCTGGCGTTTGCAGTGGTATTGCCAGCTACTTTAATATTAATGTATGGATACCGAGAATTTTATTTCTTATACCATTTATTTCCATCTTCTTCCGGTGGGGGCATTTTGGGCCGTTATCATTTCCTCACTTTATTAATTTTTCATTTAGCCCCGGTACTTTATTAATCTATGTTATTCTATGGTTAGTGATTCCTGAAGCAAATTCAACTTCAGAAAAATTGGAAATGAAAGGGGAGAAAGTAGATTTGAATTCTATAAAAAATTCGGTGAAAGAAGAAATGAAAGGCGTGAAAGAAAGATTAAATGTTGTGGGGAAAGAAGGTGCGGAGTATGGCAAAAGAATGGGAAGCGAAATAGCTTATGCTGCTAAGAAAACAAGAACTTCTCTGGGTGATATAATTGTAGTACTCCTTAAAATATTTTTATATTTCTGGTTAGTCGTTTTAGCTCTCACTTTGTTTGGCTTTGCTATTGCAGCAACCGGTTTATTTCCTTTTAAAGATTATCTATTAAAAGATGGTTTGCAGAATTTTCTTGCCTGGGGTACTCTACTTTTCTTTATCTATGTACCTGTAATTGGAATAATTACATGGCTTATAAGACGGATGGCAAAAATAAAAAGTAATAGCAGGCCAATGCGTTGGGGATTTTTTCTTTTGTGGCTCGCAGGGTTGGTCTGTTTTATTTCGCTCATTATTTCGCTGAGTAAAGATTTCAGAAGTTTAAATAATATAAATGAAGAAAAAATAATACTTGCCAACCCTGCAGTAAATATGCTTGAGGTAAACAGTAGTGGCGGAAGATATAACAGGTTTAGAATGGAGCCCTTTGGTAATATTAATGATGATACTGCTTACCTGGAAAGTGTAAACATCAGGATAGTAAAATCTACAACAGATAGTTTTCAGGTTACACTTACAAAATTTTGTAACGGCCGCACAAGGCATTATGCAGATACATTAGCATCCATCATGAATTTTAATGTTATCCAAAAAGATTCAACATTAATGCTTGACAGGGGAATTCCCATCACCGAACAGGATAAATTCAGAAACCAGCATGTAGTAGTAACAATAGCAGTACCCGTAGGGAAAAGAATTAAAATAAATAAAAGATTAGGTTGGGGAAATTGGGAGCGTTTTCAATTTCCCTGGACAGATAGCGGAGACGATTATGACTGGGAATCTGAAAGCTTTTCATGGTATAACCACCAGGATGAAGAATTAATAATGAAAGAAGATGGTTTGTATACTTTAGACGGAAGACCGTCGAACGAAGACCGCGGCCGCAGACGATTTTTTTACAAAAAAAATAATTCAGGAAATACAAAAATTATTATAGAGGATGATAACAATGATAACAATTCAGGTTACCGTTACAACCAAACACAAAAAACAATTGACTCTTTAAAAGTTATTAAAGAAACCCAAATTCAAAAAGTAAAAGATTCCTTACAAAAGAAAAAAGATGAACTGGAAAAAACATTAGAAAAATTAGACCGGGCAGCAGGAACCGATGCATTTAACCATGACAAAACTTATGATTTTGTTTTAAGCATTTGAAAATAGTTTCAATAGTTAAGTTGAAGTTGAAACAAAAGCGAGGGCTCTCTGCGAAAGCAGGAGCCTTTTTAAATTTATCTGACCCATTCAAAAGGAGAAACCTCTTTTGATAATGTAATTCTTATTAATCTTAATTCCATCCAAATCTTAGTTCAGACATTTATCTTTGCACACTAAATTTTCTGAATGAAAAATACACCCTTCACACAAAAACACATTTCACTGGGAGCAAAGATGGCTGAGTTCGCAGGGTATAATATGCCAATAAGCTATTCAGGTATAAATGATGAGCATGCAGCGGTTCGTAACAATGCCGGAGTATTTGATGTTAGCCACATGGGAGAATTTATTTTAAAAGGGGAAAACGCATTGGAACTTATTCAAAGATTAACAAGTAATGATGCCTCAAAACTAACTGTAGGCAAAGCACAATACAGTTGTTTAACAAACGACAAAGGAGGAATAATTGACGACCTTATTGTTTATTGTATTGAAGAAAATAAAGTTTACATGCTGGTTGTAAACTCAGGCAATATTAAAAAAGACTGGGACTGGATAAAAGATAATAATAAGAATAATGTGGAGATGCATGATATATCAGATAAAACATGTTTGCTCGCCATACAAGGGCCTAATGCAACAAAAATATTACAGCCGCTAACCGGTATTGATATAATGAATTTAAAATATTACACGTTTGTAAAAGGAACTTTTGCAGGCGTAGATAATGTTTTAATAAGTGCAACAGGTTATACAGGGTCTGGTGGCGTTGAAATTTATTTTGAAGACAAAGAGGGGGCAGCAGAAATTATTTGGGATAAAATTTTTGAAGCCGGATTGTCGCAGGGATTAAAACCAATCGGCCTGGGGGCAAGAGATACACTGCGATTGGAAATGGGTTATTGCTTGTATGGAAATGATATTGATGATACAACATCTCCTTTAGAAGCAGGGCTTGGGTGGATAACAAAATTTACAAAAGATTTTACTGCTAAAGATATTTTACAAAAGCAAAAAGCAGAAGGCGTAACACAAAAATTAGTAGGATTAGAAATGGTGGAGAAAGGAATACCAAGACACCATTATGAAATTAAAGACCACATGGGTGCTGTGATAGGAAGAGTTACCAGCGGCACACAATCACCATCACTCGGCAAAGCAATAGCAATGGGTTATGTAAATACGCCTTATTCTTCAATTGATCAGCAGGTGTATGTTAAAGTTCGTGATAAATTACTAATTGCAAAAGTGGTTAAGATGCCTTTTGTATAAATTTTTTATTTTAAATTTTCCTCTTGAAAACTCAACCTGCCCTTTACACTTGCCTTTCTCCTGCTCTTTTAAATTTATACGAAGTTAGCAGCAGTATTGTTGTAATTATTGATGTGCTCAGGGCCACTTCTACCATTGCAGCAGCATTGCACAATGGAGCCAAAAGTATTATTCCGGTTAATAGTATTGCTGAATGTATAAAGCTCGGCAAACAAATGGAAGTGATTACCGCCGGTGAAAGAGACGGTAAAATTGCAGAAGGTTTGGAATATGGAAACTCTCCATTCACCTACCCTGAAAATTTTATAAAAGGAAAAACTTTAGTGCTTACAACAACCAACGGCACCAAGCTTCTTCACATGGCGCTGGCAGAAAATGCAAGAGCAATTATTACAGGCTCTTTTCCCAACCTTACTGCAGTTTGTAATTATTTACTTCAGCAAAAACAAAATGTAATTCTTGCCTGTGCCGCCTGGAAGGATAAAATAAATTTAGAAGATACCTTATTTGCCGGTGCTGTTATTAATCGTGTAAAAGATAAATTTTTCATCAATTGCGATGCATCTAAAATCGCAGAGTCCTTATACAATGAATCAAAAGACGATCTTTACGAATTTATGAAAACCAAACAGGCATCGCATTATTTGCGCTTAACCAATTTTGGTTTGGAAAAAGATATTCGCTATTGCCTCACCGAAGATGTTGATAATGTTTTACCAATTTATGATAGTGGAAGATTGATAATAAAACGCTGATCAAGTTATTTATTTACTTTCTTTTACCTTCTGCCTTTTGCCACAATAGGTTTAAAAAAATACTTTACTCAATTTCACATTGGGAAAGATGGGATTATCGGGAAAAAAATATTCCCCTTTATCCTGTATGGCTTTGGTATTGCTTAAGAGCACGTTCCTTTTGGTTCTTCACACCATCAAAAAATTTGGCGGCTTTTGAAAGAGAAATCAAAAAAAATGGTATGATCAATTTCTATATCGCCTGCTTAGCTTTAATGCGCAGAACATCAAGAAATCAGAAAATAAATCCTCGACTAATTAATATTTTTTTCCATCACAATAAATTCAAGATGTGTTTTAGGTAATCCAAACTTTGGATCATCCATGGGAAAAGGTTCTTTCTTCCCGGTATCTTTATAGCCATGTCTTTCATACCATTTAATTAATTCCTCTCTCACAGAAATAACAGTCATCTTTATTTTTTTGCATTGCAATTGTTTTGCTTTTTCTTCAGCGGCGTTAAGCAAA